>JBIIFW010000097.1:0-8192 GCA_044236985.1 Bradymonadia bacterium
AGATAGACCGTAGGGCGTCGCGTTGGCCTTGGCGACCGCCTCTTCGGGCGTCCGGAAGGTCATCACGCTCAGCACCGGCCCGAAGATCTCATCGGCAGCAATCCGATGCGCCGGCGCCACACCGGTAAAGAAGGTGGGCGCTACGAAGAAGCCGCGGCCGGGGAGCGGGCAGGGCGCAGAGTGACGGACCGCCCCATCCTCCACCCCATAGC
This sequence comes from Bradymonadia bacterium, assembly GCA_044236985.1. GTDB lineage: Bacteria > Myxococcota_A > Bradymonadia > REDH01 > REDH01 > CAIWGR01. The sequence goes on from JBIIFW010000097.1 coordinate 213, forward strand.
CGAGGTAGGCCTCAATCTTGTCGAGCTGTGCCCGACTGTTGATGGCCCCCACGTCGGTGTTCTTGTCGAGCGGGTTGCCCACGCGCAGCGTCGACAGCCGGTGCGTCAGCCGACGAACCACCTCGTCGTGGATGCTCTCCTGCACCAGGAGCCGCGAGCCCGCACAGCAGACGTGGCCCTGGTTGAAGAAGATGCCCGAGATGATGCCCTCGATGGCCTGATCGAGCGCAGCGTCGTCAAAGACGATGTTGGCGCCCTTTCCGCCCAGCTCCAGCGTCAGCCGCTTGCCCGTACCGGCCAGCTGCCTCTGAATGGCCCGGCCCACCTCGGTACTGCCCGTGAAGGCCACCTTGTTGATGTCGGGGTGGTTCACCAGCGCGGCGCCCGTGCGCCCGTCGCCATTCACAAAGTTCACCACGCCCGGCGGGAGGTCTGCCTCCTGAAAAATCTCCGCCAGCTTCATCGCTGTCAGCGGCGTCGTCTCGGCAGGCTTGAGCACCACCGTGTTGCCGCAGGCCAGCGCGGGGGCAATCTTCCATGCCGCCATCAGCAGCGGGAAGTTCCACGGAATCACCTGGCCCGCCACCCCAAGCGGCGCGACCTGCGCGCCTCCGAAGGCATACTGCAGCTTGTCGGCCCAGCCTGCGTAGTAGAAGAAGTGGGCCGCCGCGAGTGGCAGGTCCACATCCCGCGACTCCTTTATCGGCTTGCCACCGTTCATCGTCTCCAGAATCGCCAGCTCGCGCGCCTGCTCCTGGATGATCCGTGCGATGCGGTAGAGATACTTCGCACGCTCCGACGGGGCCATCTTCGACCAGTACTTGTCGTATCCGCGGCGCGCCGACTTCACCGCAGCATCCACCTCGGCGGCGCTGCCTTGGCCGAACTCGGCAATCTGCTCTTCGGTCGCCGGGTTGATGGCGCCGAAGTAGCTCTTCGCCGCGGTGAACTTGCCGTCGATGAAGTGGCCGTAGCGCTTCTCGAACCGCACATGGTCGGTCGCCTCGAGGGCCGGCTCATACTGCCATCCAGAGGCGGCCTTTGCGGGCGTCGTGGGGGTCTGTTTCTTGGTCGCCATGGGTTAGCCCAGCGTGTGGTAGCGAAGTGAGTCGTAGGCGCCCAGGCGCTCCTTCTCGAGTTGCATCAGGATGTCGTTTAGCAGCACCGAGGCGCCCAGCCGGAACCAGTCGGGCGACATCCACGCATCGCCCAGCGTCTCGTTCACCATGACCAGATACTTGAGCGCATCCTTGGCGGTCCGGATGCCGCCGGCCGGCTTCATGCCCACCATCTTGCCGGTCTTGAAGTAGTGCTCGCGAATGACCTCCAGCATGACCAGCGTCACAGGCAGCGTCGCCGCCGGCTGCACCTTGCCCGTCGAGGTCTTGATGAAGTGGGCGCCCGCATCAATGGCGAGCTGGCTGGCAAACCGCACCTTGTCGTAGGTCTGCAGCTCGCCTGTCTCCAGGATGACCTTGAGGTGCGCGGGGCCACAGGCCTCGACCGTCGCAGCGATCTCGTCGAACACCTTAGCGTAGTCTCCCATGAGGAAGGCGCGCCGGTCGATGACCATGTCGATCTCGTCGGCGCCTGCCTCGACGGTCCGTCGAACCTCCTCGAGCTTCATCGCAAGGTCGCCCTGGCCCGACGGGAAGTAGGTTGCCACGGCGGCCACCTTCACGCCCGAGCCCTTCAGCGCCTCCTTCGCAACACCCACCAGCGGCGGATAGACGCAGACCGCGCCGGTCGACGGGATGTCACTCCGGCCTGGCAGCGGCCGCATCGCCTTCGCGCAGAGGTCCCGCACCTTGCCTGGCGTGTCGGAGCCCTCGAGCGTCGTGAGGTCGATCATCGAGACCGCCAAGAGCAGCCCCTGCAGTTTGGCAGCCTTCTTGATGGAGCGGGTGCCGAGGGCAGCAGCCCGGGCCTCGACGGCGACCGCATCTACGGCCTTCCATGCGGGCGGGTGGTAGGCGGGTCGCACCACCCCGTTGTGAACACTCATCCTGTCACCGTGCAAAGGGTTGCATCCGATCCCATACCCCGCCCTGTCGGCCGCGGCCAGAAAGGAAAGCCGCGGCCCCTTAGATCGCGATTGCCCTGCGGGCTGCCGGCCGCGCAAAGGCGCGGGTCGAATACTCGCTCAGCATGGCGGGAAGCATTTCCGGAGCCATCGCCCGCAGCCACTGAAACGAGCTTGCCAGCACGACATCAGCGGCGCTGAAGGCCTCCCCCGTCAGCCACGGCCGGTCTGCCAGCGCCCGCTCCGCGAAGGCCACCATCGGCACAATCGCCGCAGCCTGGGCCTCGCCCGACTCGCCCTTGCGCTTCGCCATGAACATCTCGCCCAGCGCCGGCTCCAGCGTCGCCGAGGCATAGAAGAGCCACTGCATGTAGTCCGCCCGCTCGGGCGCATCCAGAGCCGGTGCCAGCCCGGAGGCCGGAAAGGCATCTGCCAGCCAGCCGCAGATGGCCCCCGACTCAATCATCGGACGACCGTCAATCGTCACCGCAGGAACTTTGCCATGCGGATGGATCGCCAGATAGGGAGGCTGACGGTTCTCGCCTCCCCGGACATCAAGTGTCTGCAGGGTGTAGTCAGCACCAACCTCTTCCAGCATCCAGCGGACGCGTGTGGCGCGGGTCTTCGGATAGAAAAAAAGTACAATCTTCATAGAGATTCCTGAATCATAGGTTGAAAGAGGCGCTGCTCGGTGGTTGATTCTGCACGGTCGAGCGTCTGCGTGCGACAACCCTCGTTTCCCATCTGGTTCGATCCCCTTGCCTTTGACAAGGGTTGCGCGGTAACTCATGACTCACTCGAACAACTTTTCCTCTTGGGCCTGCGCATGCTGAAGCTCTCCACACCGGAACTCAACGTCCGGTCAGTCATGGGCCTCGTCTCCTATCTGACGGCATTGGGGATCGATACCTCCAGCGTTCTTGCGGCGGCCGGTCTCCAACCCAACCCGCAAGCAGCCGTGCCGGAGCGCATCTCGCGGACCGCCTGGCTCGCTGCCCACCACGAGGCAGTCCGGGTCACGCGCGACCCGCTCCTCGCGCTTCATGTCTCGGCCTGGCTCCCCTTCGGGAGCCTCGATGTCCTCGACTACCTTCTCGTCCGGAGCACCACCGTCGGCGAAGGCATGGCCCGAAGCATCCGATACACCCCCCTCCTCCACGAAGGCGTGGGCGGTCGTCTGGAGGTCATCGGAAGCCACGCACACTTCTCGCACTGGCTCCTCACCCCCGACCCCGACGCCAGCCGTTTCTCCGCAGAGTTTGCTATCGCCGTCATCTTCGTTCGGCTCACCCGCATTGCCGGGGTCGACCTGCAGCTCACAGAGATCCGCTTCGCCCATCCCTCCTACGGGGTCGAGGCCGCCTTCCGTCAGTTCTTCGGCTGCCCCGTCTACTTTGGCGCCGGCCGCGACGAGATCATCTTCCCCGCCAGCGTCCTCGAGGCAAAGATTCCAGGCGGAGATGCAATGCTCTGCGCCATCCTCGAGCGGCAGGCAGAAAGCATGCGGGCCCAGTTCGTCGCCTTCGAGTCGGTTGGCGAGCAGGTCCGCCGAATCCTCCGCGAGGAGCTCGACGGCGGAGACTCCTCCCTTGATCAGGTCGCCCATCGCCTTGCGACCACGCCCCGCACGCTGCAGCGCCGGCTCCAGGACGAGAACACCAGCCACCAGCTCATCCTCCGGCAGGCACAGTATGAGGTAGCGATGCAGCTCCTCCACAACCGCTCCGTCCCCATTGGCGCCATCTCCTACAAGCTCGGATTCTCCGAGCCCTCGGCCTTCCACCGCGCCTTCCGCCGCTGGACGGGTACGACGCCGGCGGAGGTACGCCGCTCCCGCGCCACGCCTCCGCTGCGCATGATCAACGATTTTGCCGAGCCGGCGGTTCGCGAACGCTGATCCGCAGGCGGGCCGCAACGCCCGCCTCTGATGCTACCGCTTCTTCTTTGGCAGTGGAGATGCACCCGCTGCTGGTAGCTTCGGCATCCCCTTGCTGCTCGCGCCGCTTCGAGCACCTTCGGGCAACGGCGGAGGGCTGGCCGATGGTAGCTTCGGCATCCCCTTGCTGCTCGCGCCGCTTCGAGCCCCTGCCGGAAGCGGTGGAGGCATCTTCGTCTGGCTTGTGAGCCGCTTCAGGTCGGTCGGCGTCAGCGTGGTGTTGGACGGCTTCGGCGGTGGCGAGAGTGCCCGCATCGTCGCGCTGTCGCGGTTGGCGAGCGTCGCGATCATGTCCCGCAGCAGCGCCGCAGAGCCCGCTCCGCGGCTCGGTGCCGCGCCTAGGCGTGCGAGCGCATCATCAACGCTGGCGGTGCGAGGTGCGACTGTCGCAAACCGCTCCGTCGGCACGGCTACCGGCTCGCCCGTCGGCGCAGGCGGCGCCGTCAAGGAGCTGAGCTCTGCGGGAGCCATCAGCGCGGCGAGCTGCTCGCTCGACTTCGGCGCCTCAGCCACAGCCACAGCCACAGCCACAGCCACAGCCACAGCCGGCTCCGGCGCCTGAACCACAGCCGACGCGATGGCCGCCATCTCACGCGTCTTCCACTGCTCGTCGAGCACCGACGCTGCGTCGCCTGCGAGATCCAACACGAGGTTTCGCGCCTGGCTCAAACCCGGGCCCGACAGCGCGGCAGGATTCACGGCTGTCGATTGCCCAGCTGCTGCAAAGGCCGGCGACGGACGGGTGCCCAACATCTCTCGCTGGCCCCGACCTTCGCTCTGCCTTCCCGACACGCCACCCCGGAGAGCCGGCTTCACACAGGAGGTAAAGCCCGCGCCTTCGAACGGCGGTCGCCATGGCACACCATCAGCGACAACTGCCGCGCCGGGCTGCAGCCGCTCTGCTGTCGCAGTCAGGAAAGAGGGGAGGTAGGCTGAGCTCATGGGGCGGACCTACGGAAGCGCGGTGGGAGCGTCAATCTCGACGCGCGCCGGCCCAGCCGGCCGCTTGAACCCGAGGCATGCGATGAAGAACTCACGGCTCTCCTGACGCACCGATTCCGGGCGAACACGCTTCATGTCGCGGAACCAGGGCTTGAGCTCTGCCATGAGCGTCGGAACCTCGCTGCCATCGAAGATCTTCGCAACGAAGGCACCGTCGTGCGCAAGCACCTCCTGCGCCACCGAAAAAGCCATCCGAACCAGCTCGATCTGCCGCAGGTGATCGGAGCTCTTGTTGCCATTCGTTGACGGCGCCATGTCCGACATCACCAGCCGCGCCCGGCCGCCTAGCAGCTCGAGGAAACGCGACGCGGGGACCTCCAGGATCGACCCCTCGATTGCCTCGCCCACGTAGTTCTCCACCGGCTGCAGGTCGATGCCCACAATCTTCACCCCAGGACCGCCCCGCTCACGCGCGAACCGCGACCAGGAGCCCGGCGCACATCCCAGATCGAGAATTGCTCCCTTCTTCGGGATGACGCGCAGTTTGTCGTCAATCTCACGCAACTTGTAGATGCTGCGCGCCTCGTAGCCGTCGGCGCGCGCCTGCTGCTGGTACTTGTCGGGTCTGCGGGGGTTGGGCATGGGCTCAGCGGTAGAGGTCGGCGACCCAGGCGCCGTAGCCGTTGTAGAGCTCCGTCGCCGCATAGGGGCCGTCTGGAAGCAGAAACTCGCGCTGCTGCGACCAGGGAACCGACAGGCTACTCGGATCTACGTTCGAGACAAAATCGTAGCGTCGCGGAGAGACCGTGTTCCAAAGCGTTGGCGGCTCCCGGTCGGTCAGCTCGATCCGCACAATCGACTTGATGCTCTTGTAGCCCCACTTCCATGGCACATTGAGCCGCAACGGCGCCCCATTCTGGTTCGGCAGCTGGCGGCCATACATCCCCACCGACAGGAAGGTGAGGTCATGCGTAGCCTCCGCAATCGTCAGCCCCTCGTGATAGGGCCACGGATAGTCGGCCAGAATCGCCGCCCCCTCCATCACCTCCGCATCGAACCCGCTCACAAAACGCACATGCGTTGCCGAGGCGAGCGGCGACACCAGCTCGAGCAGGCTCCGGAGCGGAAACCCGAGCCACGGCACCGTGATCGCCCACCCCTCCACGCAGCGCTGCCGGTAGATTCGCTCCTCCAGCGTGAAGCGGGCGATGAGCGCGTCCACATCGAGCGTGAGCGGACGCTCCACCAGCCCTGTCACCTCCACGGTCCACGGCCGCGTGACGAGCCGGTCCGCCAGCTCCACCGCGCCGTTCCGGCTCAGCGCCAGCTCGTAGTAGTTGTTGATGGTCGTCGCCGTCTCCTCGGGCGTGACGGCACGGCCGGCGGGGTATCTATCATTCAGCGGTACGCTGCCGCTCCCCTCCGCCCACCACCGGTCGAGCGGGGGCGTGGTCGCGACGCTCTCCTCCTCGTTTGGCATGCAGCGCACCAGCGGCAGCGCCGCCGCGGCAATCGCGCCACGCAGGAAGCGCCTCCGCGAGCGGTAGAGCGCCTCGGGCGTTACCTCACGCTCGGGGAGCTGCCAGCTGCGGTCGCGCGACGCCATCGGACCTCGATCAGGCGATGGAGGCTGCGAGTTCGAGATAGTGCTCCAAGGTGCCCCGGTAGTTGCCCTTGGCCCGGATGGTCTTGAGGTTCCCGTAGTGGCCGAGCGCTGCACGGTCGATGAAGACCAGCTCTACAGGCGGGTTGAAGTGGTGCACGATGCGAAGGAAGTCGGGGATGAGCTTCATTGCCTCGCCCTGCAGCTTCGACTCTCCGAAGGCGTAGGGCTCCACGCTGGTGTAGGGGCGCAGGAAGATGTCGCGCCAGCTCTGGTAGAACTCTCCGCCAGGCGACGGGTAGGCTGGGTTGCGTGCGCCGAGCGCGATCATCAGCCGGTCTACCGCCTCCCAGTCGCCCTCGACCGCCGCCACGACGAGGCCTCGGTAGTCACGCACCACCGCGTCGGAGATCTTCTTGGTGCAGCCGTAGTCGTAGAGCACGATGCTACCATCCGGGCGGACCGAGAGATTGGCCGGGTTCGGGTCGGCATGCACCGAGCGGAACTCAAAGATCTGGCTCGCCAGCATCGTGAAGAGGTTCCGTCCGATGAGGTCCCGCTGCTCCTGCGTGTAACCGCGTGCATCGAGATCCTTGAACTGGTCGCCCGGCTCGAAGGCGAGCGTCAGCACCCGCTGCGAACTCCGCTCACCGATCACCTCCGGCACCACCACAAAGGGGTGCCGCTTGTGGAAGGCCCCGAAGGCGCGCGCGTTGTCGGCCTCGTTGCAGTAGTCGAGCTCCTCTACGAGTCGCGCACGAAGCTCGACAAAGAGGCTATCGAGCGCCCGCTTGTCGAGCCGCACCATCCCCGAGGCGCGAAGCGCGAACTTCAGGTGGCTGAGATCGGAATCCACCGACTCATCCACGCCCGGATACTGCACCTTGACCACCACCTCGCGCCCGTCATCGAGCGTCGCACGGTGAACCTGACCGATGGAGGCAGAGGCGAAGGGCCGCTGCTCAAAACGGCCGAAAAGCTGCTCCACGGGCAAGCCGAGCTCCCGCTCGATCTGCGCCGCGATCACCTCGTAGGGCATGGGCGGAGCTTCACGCTGCAGCTTCACCAGCGCGTCGGTCAGCTCCTTGGGCAGCAAATCGGAGCCGATGGAGGCCATCTGGCCCACCTTCATCGCCGCCCCCTTCAGCTCGCCGAGCGTCGCGGCGATCCGCTCACCCGTCTTGCCGTGGGAGATGGCCCGATCCTTCGCCATCTCTTCGGCGTTCTGGAAGGCCGACTTGATCTGCGATTTCGCATACTCGCCAGCGACCGACGCCGTCATGCCGGCGAGCTTGAAGAAGCGCTCCCGCTTGGAGACTGGACCCCGACTGTCGCTTGAATCGTTGCTCATCCGAATCGCTCCCGTCGTTCAACCGACTCCGGTTCTAGGATGAGCCTAGCAGCGGCGCAAGCAGCCTACTTCTTCTCGTCGTCGCCCTCGTCGTCGCCCTCGTCCTCATACTCCTCATCGTCCTC
>JBIIFW010000098.1:0-8185 GCA_044236985.1 Bradymonadia bacterium
GGCCCAGCCGATGAGGAGGTTGTCCATGTGGCTGGAGTGGGTGGGCACGAAAACGAGGGTTCCGCGCTGCGCGAGGCGGCGCAGATGCTCGAGGTTGCCCTCGATGCGGACGCGGTCTGCGAGCCCTGAGAGACTGCCACCGCCGCCGAGCATGGACCAGCGGGCCTCGCTGGAGAGGGCCAGCGCGATGCCTGCTGGGATCGCACCGGTCGCCAGCCAGTAGGCCGCCTGCGAGAAGTGGCCAATGGCGTCGGCGGCATACTTTTCGCTCACCCGGCGGAGCTCTTCGAGGCTGTCTTCGTCGCGGGCGCGGGAGACGGTCTGGGCCAGCTTGCGCCAGTAGAGCTGCTTGTCGGCGGGCAGGCCGCGCTCCTCCATGCGGGCGAGCTCCACGTGGGCGGCCTCGCTGAGCAGCGCCTCGACGGTATACTCGAGCCGTGTGGCCGACTCGAAGGCAACGCGGCGTGCGACCCGCTCGACGACCTCGCGGCAGATGGCCTCGCGCTCATCGTTGAGACGGGAGATGGGCGAGCGGGTGCGAAGCGTCGCGGGGAGGAGGTCTGAGAGTGACACGGTAGCTCCGGCGGCGGACTAGCGGGAGAGGTGCACGCGCCGGAGGTCGCCCGTGATGTTCTTCTGCATGGCCTCATTGGTGCCACCGCCGATGCTCAGCAGGATGGCGTCGCGGAGGAGGCGCTCGACCCGGTACTCGCGGGTGTAGCCGTAGCCGCCGAGGGTCTGGATGGCCATGCGGGCCACCTCCTCGGCCGTCATCGTGGCGACCAGCTTGGCGGCCGCAGCGCCGAGCGAGTTGCGGCGGTCCGGGTGCATTTCGAGGGCGACCTTGTAGATGAGCGCGCGAGCCGCCTCGGTCTTGGCGTAGCTCTCGCCGATGAAGCGCTGCATCTGGCCGAAGGCGCTAAGCGGCTGACCGAAGGCCTGGCGCTCGGCGATGGCATACTTGGCGAGGATGTGGTGGCTCTGCATGGCGATGCCGGTCGACATGGCGCCGAGTGCGACCCGCTCGATCTCGAGGTTGCGCATCATGTGGACCATCGCGCCGCCCTCTTCGCCGATGCGGTTTTCGACGGGCACGCGGCAGTCCTCAAAGATGAGCTGCGCGGTGGGCGACTGGCGCATGCCCATCTTCTTCTCCTTCTTGCCGACCGAGAAGCCGGGGAAGCTGCGCTCGACGATGAAGGAGGTGACGGAGCGGGGGTTGCTGCGGTCGAGCTTGGCGTAGACGAGGAAGGCGTCTCCGACGGTGGCGTTGGTGATCCACTGCTTGGTACCGTTGAGGATGTAGTCGTCGCCATCGCGCTGGGCGTGGGTGGACATGCCGAGCACGTCGGTGCCAGCGCCGGGCTCCGACATGGCCATGCCGGCAATCCAGGTGCCGTCGATGACCTTGGAGAGATACTTCTCACGCTGCAGCGCATTCGACGAGCAGTAGAAGTTGTTCACGAAGAGGATTTCGTGGGCCAGGTAGGAGAGCGCGAAGGCGGGGTCGAAGCGGCTCAGCTCTTCGCAGATGATTGTGAGGGCGACGGCATCGAGGCCTAGGCCGCCATCTTCCTCGGAGACGGTGACGCCGAAGAGACCAAGCTCTGTGGCGAGGCGGCGGAAGAGGGGCTCGTTGAACTTCTCGTGTTCATCGGCCTCGTCGGCCTGCGGGTCCACATGGGCCTCGGCCCACTTCGAGACGGTCTCCCGGAGCTGCTTGTGTTCGGGACGCGGATTGTAGAGGTCGAACGGGGCACCAGACATCTTCCACCATCGCTTGAGAATGGAGCAACGGGCGCGGTGTAACAATGCGCCGCGCGGACGGCAATTCTTGACGGAGCAACCGGGTTCGCGCCAGAGTGCTTGTCCGCGACAGCTCGTCGCGGAAGTGGGTTCGGACGACGACACGATGATGCAAACGCTGGTGAGTCTCTGGTTCTGGACGTCGACCGTGTCGATCATCATCGTCGGAAGCATCCTGCTCATCCCCGTGTTTCTGGCGACTGTCCTGTTCGACCCGCGCCGCTACATCTCGGGCCGGTTCTGGCGGAACATGGCGGTCGTCTGCGTGGCGGCGAACCCCTACTGGAGTTTCAAGGTGGCGCAGCCCGTGCCAGCCTACCGGCCGCGCAAGGCGGTGGTGGTGAGCAACCACGAGTCCAACGGCGACGCCTTCCTGCTGAGCCATCTTCCCTGGGAGATGAAGTGGCTGAGCAAGGCTTCGCTCCATCGGATCCCCTTCTTCGGCTGGTGCATGTGGATGGCGGGAGACATTCCGCTCTCACGCGGGCAGCGCAACTCGACGGCGGTGGCGATGACGTTTGCGGCGGAGTGGCTCAAGAAGGGGATGTCGGTGATGGTCTTCCCCGAGGGCACGCGGTCGCCCAACGGCACCATGCTGCCCTTCAAGGATGGCGCCTTCCGGCTGGCCATTGAGCATGGAGCGGACGTTCTTCCCATCGCGATTGGTGGCACCCGCGAGGCGGTGCCGAAGGGGAGCTGGAAGGTGGGCCGGACGAAGGCGCTGGTGAAGGTGGGTGACCCCATCTCCACCCAGGGGATGACCCTCAATGATGTGGAGTCGCTCAAGGCCGAGGCGCGCGCTCGTGTTCAGGCGCTCCGGGAGGAGATCGCAGTGATGCGCGGCGTATCGCTGCTCGATGCGACCGAGCCACCAGCGGCCTGAAGGCTGCCCGATGCTTGCGCTCCCCGTCGACGATGTCCTCCCCGAAATCCTCGCTCATCATGCAGCGGGGCGGAATGTCGTTGTGCAGGCGCTGCCCGGCGCGGGCAAGACGACGCGGGTGCCGCCGGCCATCGCTCAAAGGCTCAAACAGGGCGAGCGGCTCATCATGCTCGAGCCGCGACGCGTTGCAGCCCGTGCGAGCGCAGCGCGCATTGCCAGCGAGCAGGGCTGGACGCTTGGCGAGGAGGTAGGCTTCCACATCCGGCACGAACGGCGGGCCTCGGCGAAGACACGGCTGCTGGTGGTGACCGAGGGGCTGCTCGTCCGGATGCTCCTCGACGACCCCTTCTTGGAAGGCGTCAACACCCTGATCTTTGACGAGTTCCACGAGCGGAACCTCTCGTCCGACCTGGCGCTCGCCCTCGCCCGCCAGCTTCAGCAGGATGCCCGCCCCGACCTCCGCATCATTGTCATGTCGGCGACGCTCGACACCCAGGCCATCTCCCGCTTCCTCGGAGATGCCCCCGTCGTCTTCACGGCCGGAAGCCTCTTCCCTGTGACCATCAAGCACCTCGGTCGTCCCGAGGAGCGGAAGCTGGAGCATGCAGTCGAGGCGGCCGCGACCCAGGCGCTGCGGGAGACGAAGGGCGACCTGCTGGTCTTTCTGCCGGGCGTGGAGGAGATTCGCCGCGCGGCCGACAAGCTCTCCGTTGTGGCGGCCGCTCAGTCGCTCGACATCGTGCCGCTCTACGGCGACCTGCCCGGCGCGGAGCAGGACCGGGCGCTGCGGGCAGGTCCGCGCAGGCGGATCGTGCTGGCGACCAACGTGGCCGAGACCTCCATCACGGTCGAAGGGGTGTCGGCGGTGGTGGATGCGGGGCTTGCGCGTGTGATGCGGCTCGACACGGCCACGGGGCTCGACCGGTTGGAGCTGGGGCGCATCTCGCTGGCCTCTGCCAAGCAGCGGGCCGGACGGTCGGGGCGAACGGGTCCGGGCACCTGCTACCGGCTCTGGTCGGAGCATGACGAGCGGGCCATGCGGGAGTTCGAGGAGCCGGAGATTCGTCGCGTTGATCCGGCGGGTGCGGCGCTCTCGTTGCTCTCCTGGGGCGAGGCAGATCCGCGCCGGTTTGGCTGGTATGAGCCACCTGACGCGGCCGCACTCGAGCAGTCGCTTGAGCTGCTCGAGCGGGTCGGCGCGACCGACGGCGCGGGGCTCACTGCGGTGGGTGCGGTGATGGCGGCGCTGCCCGCTGCGCCGCGGATTGCCCGCATGGTCATCGAAGCGCAGCGGCTGGGTCGCGGGAGGGTTGGCGCGCGGGTCGCAGCGCTGCTGTCGGACCGCGACCCGCTGCGGAGCCGTGAGGGCGCGCGCCACGCCTCCGAGTCGGACCTCACAGACCGGCTGGAGTGGCTCGAGAGGGAGCGGGCCCGCGGCGGCGGGAGGCAGCTGCTTGCGGCGGCGGAGCAGCTCGAGCGAGCGGTCGCGGGCCGTGTGAAACCGGAGGCTGGCGCTGAGCGGATGGGCGACGAGGAGGCGCTCGGCCGGGCCCTGCTCGCGGGCTGGCCAGACCGTGTTGCGCGGCGGCGGGAGCCGAACCAGCCCCGCGCCGCGATGACAGGCGGCCGCGGCGTGGTGCTCGCCCCGTCGAGTTCGGTCATCCACTCGGAGCTGTTCGTCTGCGTCAGCCTTGATGCAGGCCGCCGCGAGGCGCGGGCGGAGAGCCAAGTCTACCTTGCGCACGGCGTTGAGAAGCGGTGGCTTCCGAGCGCGCAGCTCCGTACGGAGCGCAGCTGTGAGTTCGACAGTGCGACCGGCGGTGTGCGTGGGTTTGAGCGGTCCTACTACCGAGACCTCGTGCTCTCTGAGCGCGCAGCGCCGGCCGCTGCCGACGCCGCCTCGTCTGCGCTGGCCAAGGCCTTTGCCGCAAACCCGGAGGCCTTTCTGGCTGCGGCGGAGGGTGGCCACGCGCGGCTGCTGCAGCGGGTCGACTTCCTGCGTGCAACCATGCCGGAATTGGAATGGCCGAGCTGGGATGAAGGCTTCTTCGCAGAGGCGGCAGAGGAGCTCTGCATGGGGGCGCGCCACCGTGATGCGCTCGGCGATGGCCGTGTCGCCCACCTGTTGATGCGCTCGCTCTCGCCGCAACAGCGGAGCGCCCTCGATCGGGAGGCTCCCGACAAGCTACGCGTGCCGAGCGGCGCGGAGCATGCGGTGGACTACACCAATGCGTCTGCGCCCGTTCTTGCGGTCCGGATTCAGGAGCTCTTCGGCTGGCCCGAGACCCCGACCGTGGCCTCGGGTCGGGTGCCGCTGGTCCTGCACCTGCTTGCGCCAAACTACCGTCCGCAACAGGTCACGCGCGACCTCCGGAACTTCTGGAATGTAACCTATGTGGAGGTCCGCAAAGAGATGCGGGTCCGCTACCCCAAGCATGATTGGCCAATCGACCCGTGGAACGCCGTGGCGAGCCGCGGCGCGAAGCGCAGGCCCCCCTCCAGCTGACGGCGGCGCTGTCGGAGCCCTTCCCCCCCATGCAACTCTGCGGTAGGGGAGCGAAGGTTTACGCTGGAGCGAGAATGACACCGGTTCGATTTGCCACTGCAATGTTAGCCTGCTTGGTGCTGCTCGGAGCCTGCAGCGAAACCCCTGTTGCGCGCGGTCGGGGCGGCAGCTCCGGAGGCTCCTCCGTCGACACAGGTTCGGTGGAGGCCGATACCTCGACCGACGGCTCCGCGGATGCCGCTTCAGACTCAGGTGACGTCGCGGACGGTTCCGGCTCGCTCGACGACACGACGCTCGACGACACAACGCCGGCTGATACCGCGGTGGACGATACGACCGTCGCCGATACGACCGTCGCGGATACCGCGATAGACGACACGACGCAGCCGGACACGACGCCCGCAGACACTGGCACCGTCGATACAACGCCCACAGACACGGGCACCGTCGATACCACGCCCACGGATACCGGGACCGTCGACACGACCCCGCCAGCCTATGTTTGCGGTTCAGACCCGACCTACACCGGCCAGGTAGGCGGTCTGTTTGCTCCCGCCGGCGGCACCCCGCTGCCTGTTCGCAGCCGAGCCTCCTTCACCTACAGCAACGCCAATCTGAGCAACGTGGCGCTGCAGTTCCCCGTTGTGGACGGCGTCATCGCGACGCTCGATGCGCCGATCGCCGTCAGCGGCGCGGTGGTTGTCGCGACCTCCTTCCTTACCGAAGCGTCCGTCCCTCCTTCACAGTCCAACTTCTGGGTTGCCGACCGGTTCGGCAGCATCGAGGTGCGGCTCGACTTCACGAACGCCGCCAACGTTCCGCCCTTCCCCATCCAGGTTGGCCAGCGGCTCAACTTCACGGTCTCGGCCGTCAACAGTTATCAAGGCATTGGTCAGATTCAGGCCGCCAGCAACTGGACGATTGCGAGCAGCGGCGCGGGCGTCCACCTGCTGGAGCGCTCGAACAGCACCGTCGCCATCGCCGACCTCTCCGAGCTGGTCCGGGTGGAGGGCATCATCAGCGGAGGCGGTGCCTCCTGCGGCGGCACCTCGAAGTGCTTTGATCTCTCATACGGCGCGGGCAACATCGTCACGCTGCGCACCGCTTCGACGGCGACGGCCATCGGCCAGTGCATCACCTTCGTCGGGCCCGTCCGGCAGTTCGCTGGTTCGCTCCAGCTCGACGCCATCAACTTCGATTGGCTCGCGACCGTCCTCTGAGGCGGTTCCCCCTCTGAATCTTTCGACGCCACTCCTGCGAGGCAGCATGCTCCGACGCCACAACCTCCAAATCCTCTCCTCCGCGCTTGCACTCTTCGCGCTAGCGGCCTGCTCCGCAGAAGTTGCCCCTCGCGGCGGACGCGGTGGCGGCAGCGGCGGAGGCGGTGGCGGCAGCGACACAGGCTCGAGCGACACCGCGGTCCTAGACACGGACGGCTCGGGCGCAGACGCCTCGAGCGATACAGACGGCTCCGCCGACACGACCGACCCGGCAGACACCGCCGACGGCTCGTCGGAAGACACGACGGTCGACGACACGACGGTGGACGACACGACGGTGGACGACACGACGGTCGACGACACCACCGCAGACACCACCGCAGACACCACCGCAGACACCACCGCAGACACCACCGCGGATACCACCGCGGATACCGCCGCGGATACCACCGCCGACACCATCCCGCCGGAGTGCTTCTCGGGCCTCGACTGCGACGACGCCAACCCCTGCACCCTAGACCGCTGCACGGATGGCGTCTGCTTTAACCCGGCCTCCGATATCGCCCTCACCGACCCCATCGACGGCGACTGCCGTCGCTCCGCCTGCTCCACCGGCACGGTCGTCGTTCTGACCGACAACACCGACACCCTCGACGACGGCATCGACTGCACCGTTGAGCGCTGCAACGCAGGCACCAGCACCTCCGCGGCCGACGACAGCCTCTGCGGCGCCAACGAGATCTGCGACCCAACCGCGGGCTGCGTCGTCTCGGGCGGTGAGTGCATCGCGCCACCCCCGGCACCGAGCCGCACAGAGGTCTGCGACAGCATCGACAACGACCGAGACGGCTCCGTTGACGAGGGCTGCAGCTGCACCTTTGGCGCCACGCAGCCCTGCTACGCCGGCGGCTCAGAGCGGCGCGGCATCGGCAGCTGCATAGACGGCGTCCAGGTCTGCACCAACCGGCTCGCACCCCAGTGGGGCACCTGCAACCGCGCTGTCACCAACACCACAGAACGCTGCGACGGCCGCGACAACGACTGCAACGGCTGCGCTGACGATGGCCTCTCCTGCCCCACCACGCCGCTCTGCCCCGACTTCGATACCGCCAGCCTCATCGACCTCTACCAGCCCTCGCTGGCCTTCGCTGCGCTGGGCACGCTGACGGCCGGAAACTGGACGGTAACCGCGCCCTTCGGCAACGCCGTTGCCGTGAGCGGCCTCGCCGGCACCACGGTCCTTCGGGCGCCGGGCCGCTACACCATCTCGGGCAGCGTGAGCTACGCCGACGGCCGCAGCGGCACCTGTAACTACCCGCTCGAGGTCTTCCCCGGGGCCGGCCTCAACGTCTTCCTCTCTTGGAGCACGATGGGGACCACCGACATGGATCTGCACCTCCATCGGGCCGCACCCACCAACACAGGCGCCTTCTGTGTTGATGCGAACGACTGCTACTACGTGAACTGCAGGCCTCCCTCTTCGTTCGGCGGCAGCGGGACAAACTGGGGATACAGCAATACCCCTGCGGTAGACTGCGAAGCTGCCAACGCTGCAGACGGCTTCTCCGCCTGCACCAACCCCCGCCTTGTCACCGACAACATCAACGACCCCGACCCCGAGTGGACCATCCACGACAGCCCGCGCGCCGGCGAGACCTACCGCATCATGGCTCACCAGTACGACACCGCGCCCACGGCCGGCAACGTCGCCAAGGTGGAGATCTGGTGCGGCGGACAGCGGCTGGCCATCTACGGCGAGCCGCCCGACAC
>JBIIFW010000099.1:0-8175 GCA_044236985.1 Bradymonadia bacterium
CTGGCCCTCGTAGAGAAGCTTGGTGTTGGGAAAGTAGCGGTTGACGAAGGACTCGTCGGTGGTCTCGAGGTGGAGGTAGAGGCCGTAGAGTTCGCCGTTCACATAGATGTTGGCGTAGCCGACGCGGGGGGCGGGGAAGCCAGACTGGCGGAGGACCTCGTAGGTAGCCCACTGGCGAACGTAGGAGGGATCCTGGACGCAGTTGTTGAAGGTGAGCTTCTGGGCGCCGAAGAGTGCTTGCGAACCGTCATACTGACCAAGGTCGACTTTGAAGCCGGCCTTTTGGTCGAGGTTGCGGTAGCTGCCAACGGAGCCCTTGAGGCGGACGCCTGTCGAGCCGGCGAAGACCACCTCGCCGGTGGGCAGGGTGACGGCGACGTCGGCTGGGACATAGGTGCGGCCGTCGGCGTTCAGGAGCCCGATCGAGGTGGGCGGGAGGGTAATCTCGACGAGGAAGGGGTTCAGCGGGTCGTAGAGGGCCGAGTCGTCGGCGTTGTAGGGGAGGTTGGGCGCGCCCTGCGTAGGAATGTTCGTCGTGAACTCGCCAAGTCCGTCGGGGATTCGGCCGGCAGTGGCACCCGGGGGGACAACGCCGAAGCTGAAGATGTCGATGGGCTGCAGGCGGTCGTCGGAGAGGCGGATGACCTCGCCGGAACAGGAGATGGCGAAGGGCATGGCGGCTGTCCCCTCGTTAAGGATGAGCCGTCCAAGCGCGGGTATGACCTTGCCGTTGAGGAAGCCCGGGTTGAGGTCGATGGGGCCGTCGGCGATCCTCCAGTTCGAGAGGTCCTGGTCGCGATCGGAGAGGTTGAGGAGCTCGATCCACTCCCCGCCGCGGCAGGAGACCTCGTTGATAATGATGTCGGCCGGCGGGAGCGTGGTGTCTTCGACGGTCGCATCGGTGGTGTCGTCCACGGTGGTGTCCGCGCTGCCGCTCGTGTCCTCGATCGTCGTGTCTTCTACGGCCGTGTCAGCGACGGTGGTGTCGGCGCTGCCGTTCGTGTCCTCAATCGATGTGTCCTCGAGCGTCGTGTCCTCGACGGCGGTGTCATCCTCAGAGCTGTCGAGGAGCTCGAGCGCGGGGCCACCTCCGGCAGCGTTGTCATCGCCGCAGGCAATCAAGAGGAGTGCCGAGAGGGCTGAGGTGAGGAGGAGGGCAGGTTGGCGCATCGAAGTCCAAGGTCGCGGGTGGGCATAAGACTGAAACAAGTTCACATACGTATACATGCGAATACCGTAACATTTTCGTGCGCGAATCGCCACAAATGGGCCCATGGGGGTCTGCGGCAGCGTCAGCCCGTTGTCGCGAGAGCCGTGGCAGAGGAGCGACGGGCCAAAATCGGTCAGAGACCTTGACACGGGGCGGTGGAGTGATCCATAAGCCGCGGCCCATTTTGCCCGACTTTGCGTCCGGGCTTCGTAGAATTATCACAGGATCAAGACATGGCCGAGGCTGCAATCTTTCTCAACAGTGGTCCCCTGTTCTCGGGAGAGCGCCTTGAGACGATGGAGGATCTGGCGGATTGGAAGTCTGTTGACGCCGAGGCGCAGCTGGCGTTCGACCGCATCCGCGAGACCTACGAGAAGCATTCGACGCTGCTGGCCGGTGGGCCGACTGCGGTTGAGACGCGCTACTTCCTTGTTGGCCCCGTGCTTCATGCGCTGGGCTTCACGCACACGGTGTTCGAGCCCGTAGAGCTCTCGGACGGCCGCGTTGCTCGCGTTGACCATGTCTGCTTCGGCAGCGGCGCCGAGTTCGGCGAGGCGGAGCCCTCGCGTGGCTCGGTTTCGTTCTTCCGTTCGGCGCTCTGCATTGGCCGCGCTGTCGAGTGGGGCAATGACTTCACGACGACCTCTGCTGCACCTGTTCGTCAGGCTGCCGTAGAAGAGGGCGACGACCCGGTTCCTGCTCCTCCGATGCCGCAGCCGCTTGAGGCCGGTATCGCCCCGACGGTTGAGCTCGACCTCCTTCTCCGCGCGACGGGCAAGGACTTCGGCATTCTGACCAACGGCAACGAGTGGCGGATCTACCACCGCTCGAGCTCCAGCCAGCGCGAGACCTTCTTCCAGGCCGACATGATCGGCGCCATGAAGAGCGACTTCGAGGACTTCAAGCGCTTCTACCTGATCTTCCGCAAGGAGGCCTTCGTGAAGACCGATGGCATCACCTGCTTCCTCGACAGCCTCCTGGCCTAAGGCTTGCAGCTGAGATGACGACGGCGCTCCGAAAGGGGCGTTTGTCGTTTTTGACGCTGCATCGAAAGTGGTGAAGGAGCGCGCCATGGTCTTCCCCTTCGGCAATCCCACCCTCGAGCTACGCCGCCTCCGGCGCCGCGACCGCGAAGCACTCTACCAGGCGATGGCACTGCAGCCTGCCATGGCCGGCTTTGGCTTGGGCGCGCTGCAGGCTGGCATCCTCGACGCGCCCCATCCCGGGGCGGCGGTGTTCGGGCTGTTGCGCGGCAACACTCTGGTGGCGGCGGTGTTTTGCTTTGATGGGGTGGCTGCCTGGCTCTTCGGTCAGGAGCTGGAGGCCGGGGAATGGTGCGGACGGGAGCTCGCTGGCTTGGCACCTACTGTGCGGCTGGTGGCCGGGCCTGCGGCGATGGTCGAGGGGTTCTGGGGCAGCTACGCGACCCCTGCACATGAGGTTCGGAGGAGGCTGGCGCAGACCATGTTTGAGTTGAAGGAGCCGCCGGCCGGAGGCGAGCGCTTTGCGCTTGGGCTGGCGCGCGAGGCCGACCTGGAGGACCTCGTCGCGGCCTCCTGCGAGATGCACGAAGAAGAGCTCGGCCTAGAGCTGGCAAGCCACGACAGGGAGTCCTACCAGCTCGGGCTGATGGGCCAGATCATGGAGCAGCGGGTCTGGTGTCATCGGCACACGATGACGGGACAGCTGATGTTCAAGGCCTCGATCGCGAGCCCGTCGCAGCTCTGCGCCCAGGTGGAGGGCGTATGGGTACCGCCAGCCTTCCGCCGGAGCGGTGTGGCGCAGACGGCGATGCGGGAGCTCTGCAGCCGACTGCTACGCCGCCACGACCGGGTGTCGCTCTACGTGAACAACCACAACAGCGCTGCGATCGGGCTCTATCGCAAGCTGGGGTTCTACGAGGTGGGCGCCTTTGAGACACTCCACGCCTGGCCCATCTGGCCCGTCTGAGCGGAGCGCTACTTGAGGGTCTGCGAGACGAAGTCGATGAAGTCGATTTTGGTGATGACCCCGATGAGTCGGCTGTCGCTCACGACGAGGACCGTGAGATCTTTGGCGATGAGCTGACCTGCGAGCGAGACCTTGTTGACGGGCTCTACGATGGCGAACTCGGCCTCGACGAGGTTGGCGATGGTGTCTCCGGCGTCGCCGCCGTGGACGAGGTGGTTGAGGAGGTCGCGCTCGCTGACGATGCCGAGGATCTTGTCGCCGTCGAGGACGGGCACCTGGCTGATGCCGAGCCGCTTCATGCGGCCGATGACCTCGCGGACGCGGTCGTCTGCGGTGGCGGTCTCAACGGCGCCGCTGCCGCCGCGGGCGGCGAGCAGGTCGGCAACCGTGGCCGAGGAGGTGTCGTTCTCGAGGAAGCCGTTCTCGCGCATCCACTCGTCGTCAAAGAGCTTCGAGATGTAGCGTGAGGCGGAGTCGCAGAGGATGAGTACGATATCGAGGTGGCGGTCGAAGCGTTCGGCATACTTCACCGCTGCAGCGACGGCGCCACCGGCGGAGCCACCTGTGTAGAGGCCCTCCTCGCGGACGAGGCGGCGGGCCATCTGGAAGCACTCCTTGTCGGTGACCCGAATGAACTCGTCGACGTAGTCGAACATCATGGTGCTCGGCAGGAAGTCTTCGCCGAAGCCCTCGACCTTGTAGCCGTGGGCGGGGGGGAGTTTGCCTGTGCGGAAGTAGTCGTAATAGACGGAGCCGATGGGATCGGCGCCCACCGCCCTGACCGCGGGGTTCTGCTCCTTGAGATACTTGGCGACGCCGCTCAGTGTGCCACCGGTGCCGGCTGCACAGACGAAGGCGTCGATCTTGCCGCCGGTCTGCTCCCAGATCTCGGGGCCGGTGCTGGTGTAGTGGGCCCGCGGGTTGGAGGGGTTGTGGTACTGGTTGGCGTAGAAGGCGCCGGGGGTCTCGTCGGCGATGCGTCGGGAGACGCAGTAGTAGGAGCGTGGGTCGTCAGGCTCGACGTTGGTGGGGGTGATGACGACCTTGGCACCGAAAGAGCGGAGGGCTTTGATCTTCTCGTCGCTCATCTTGTCGGGCATGACAAAGATGCACTTGTAGCCCTTCAGGGCGGCAATCATGGCGAGGCCCATGCCGGTGTTTCCGCTGGTGGCCTCGACGATGGTTCCACCGGGCTTGAGGAGTCCTTCTCGCTCAGCATCCTCGATGATCTGACGGGCGATCCGGTCTTTCACGGAGCCGGCCGGATTCATGTACTCCAGCTTGGCCCAAAAGGTGGACTTGGTGTGATTTCCGATGCGATTGAGTCGGACGAGGGGGGTGTTTCCGATGGCCTCGAGGACGTTGTTCAAGACGCGCATTCACTCACCTGATCGGACAAGAGGGGGCGGGCTCCGGAGTGGAGCGCACAAAGGGCTGCTACCTTTGCGAAAGTTCAGGGGCAAGGTTACAAGGTGATGCGGATGACGAAACTGGCGCGAAGCCGAGGCGTACTCATGAAGATGTTCAGACATGCGGGAATTGCGTTGCTCGGTTCGCTGCTGGCGCTTGCGGGCTGCGGCGAGACAGACCTTCTGTCGCTGCGTGACACGACGCTGATCGGCGATACCGCCAATGTTGCGGGCCCTTATGTGATTGAGACCTTCGCGACGGACGACAGCGCGGTGGCGCGTGTGAAGCTTCATTATGCCGTCAACGGAGCGACCGCGAGCGAGTTGGAGATGCGGGAGGTGACCGACGGTCGCTACCGTGCGGAGATTCCGGGGCAGCCGATTGGCAGCCGGGTGACCTATTTTGTGGATGCGAAGGATGACGAGGGGAACCTCGTGAACGACCCTGCGGCGGCGCCGAGTCGGCAGTATGCCTTCTCGGTGACCGAGGAGCGGCTGGTGGCGCCCGATGGGACGGATGGCGGAGGCGGCGGAACGGTCTTCCCGGAGGTGGATGTGGAGATTCCGCGGACACCTCCGCCGGACCGCGTCGACGGCGGCGGCGGTGACGGCTCCGGCGGGACGCCGACGCCTGGGAGCTGTAGTGTGACCTTCCTCTTCCCGACCGAAGGGTTGAGCTTGGGTTTGGCAAATGACTTCAACCCAGACCTGGATGGGGTGCAGGTGAATGTGACCGTGCAGGTGTCTGGGCTGACGCCTGGCGCGCTTGCTGCGCTGTCGCTTTCGACGGGCTACCAGATCGGTCTGGAGCCGACCTCGTCGCGGCTCATCTTCAGCGATGTGACGCTGCTCGATGGCGAGACCACGCTGACGGTGGAGGTGGTGCGTGAGGCCGACCTGCTTCCGGGCTGCACTGCTTCGGTCACCGTGACGACGGCGGCGAGCCAGCCCGACAGCGACGGTGATGCGGTTCTCGACCGCGACGACAACTGCGTGACGGTGGCGAACAGCAGCCAGACCGATGTGGACCGTGATGGTGTTGGCGACGCCTGTGACGACGACATCGACGGCGATGCGGTTGCGAACGAGCGAGACAACTGCCCGCTGGTCTCCAACGCAGACCAGGCTGACACCGACCGGAACGGCGTGGGCAACGCCTGCACGGATGATCGGGATGGAGACGGCATACTCGATGCGCGCGACAACTGCCCCGAGGTGGCGAATCGCGATCAGACCGCCACGGATGGCGATGCGCAGGGCGATGCTTGTGATAACGATGACGACAACGACCTGGTGCTCGACCCGCGCGACAACTGCCCGCTGGTGGCGAACCAGGCGCAGACCGACAATGATGCCGACGGCATCGGCGACATCTGCGACCCGGACGACGACAACGACGGCATCTTTGATGGCAGCGACAACTGCCGCGGGATTGCCAACAGCGACCAGCTCGACAGTGACCGAGACGGCGTTGGAAATGTCTGTGACACGGAGCAGACCTGCGCGACGAGCGCCGACTGCGATGCGGGCTCTGTCTGCGATGGGGGCCTCTGCTACGAGCTGGAGGCCTGTGCGGCAGACAGCGCCTGCGACGTGGGCTTCATCTGCCAGAGCGGTAGCTGCGTGCCTGCCGACACGGTGGCGAGCTCCTCGTGTGGGTCGGATGCCGATTGCGACCCAGGCCTGAACTGCCTCTTCAATGTCTGCGTGCCAGAGCGCTGCTTCTCGGACACCGACTGCCCGAGCGGGCAGCGCTGCCTGAGCGGCGAGTGCATCTCGGGCGAGATCCCGCTGCCGGCCGGCTGCGCGACCGACAGCGACTGCAGCGCTGGCGAGAACTGCAACTTCGGGCTCTGCATCGCGGGTGGCTGCGGCTCGACCGCTGACTGCGCCTCGGGCGAGACCTGCCTGGCGGGCTTCTGCGCACCCTTCGCCCTGCCCTTCCCGACGCCCTCGTGCGACACGAATGCAGACTGTGCCACCGGTAACTGCCTGCTCGGGATCTGCGTGCCTGCGCTGCCCGGCCTGCCCAGCGGCTGCGTCGATGCGCGGGACTGCGGCTCGAACCAGAGCTGCGTGCTCGGCATCTGCTTCGACAGCCAGTGCCAGGTTCAGGCCGACTGCCCGACCGGGCAAGACTGCCTCTTCGGCTTCTGCTCGCCCTCCGACCTTCCGCCGCCGGTGCCTGGCAGCTGCGATTCTGACGTGGATTGCCCCGACGGAGCGAGCTGCCAGTTCACGGTCTGCCTGCCCGACGCGCTTGCAGGTATTGGCAGCAGCTGTGGACGGGGTTCGCCCTGTGATGCGCCGCTCTCCTGCCGCTTCGGCTTCTGCCTGCCCTTCTAGCGGTCGCTAGCCGCGAGAAGCGGCTTCGATGCTGAGGGCGATGAGCACCTGGGCGCCGTAGTAGAAGGGCAGCCCCCAGACCTTGTTACGGATGGTCTTCTCGACGAAGCGTTCGCGGGCGACTGCGAGGTCAGAGATGGCGAAGAGGATGGCGCCCACCGGGAGGAGGAGGGGCGCACCGGCCGCTGCGGCTCCGATGGTCAGCACGACCATAGTGGCGATGGTGAGCAGGTAGGCTAGCACTGCGCGGCGCATAAAGCCCTTCAGGTAGGGCGAGAGCCAGCGCCAGGCGAGAGTGGCTGCGACTGCCATGAGGAGCGCGCCGACGGCGAGGGTCGGTGCAGCGGCAGCCAGCGCGCCGGGCTTGGTGAGGAAGGTGACCGCCCCCAGAGCGAAGGCGACATGACCGAGCAGGAAGCTGCCGAGCCCGGCGAGGAAGGTGGCGTGCCAGAGCAGGAGCACATCTCCGATGAGGGAGAGGACGAAGCCCGCGAAGAGCACCTGACCGAAGGTGGTGTCGGCGGCACCGGCGAAGGCGGCCAGCGCCACGAAGGCGGACGAGGCGAAGGTCTTGAGGAGGCAGCCGGCGAGGCGCCGCTCAAGGTACTCCGCGGCGAGGTAGCCGAAGCAGCCGACCATCGTGGCGATGGCGAGCAGGGGGATCATGCGCCGTCCCGTGTGGAGAGGAAGGAGGGGTCGTCGTGGTCGATGGCGGCATTGTCGATGAGCCGGGTGCGGCCGAGCTGGAGCGCGATGATGGCGCGGGCGCCTTGGTCGGGCCCGAGGGTGGTGCCGCGCAGAAGTCGCAGGGAGTTGGGGTCTGCGAGTTCGGCATACTGGAGGGCCACCTCGGGATGGCGGGTGAGCGTGGCAGCGAGGATATCGCAGAGGGCGGAGGCCGACCGCTCACCGGCGCGATGGGCAGCGCGGGTGGCTCGGAGAGCAGTGGCGAGGGAGAGGGCGATGGCGCGCTCCTCAGCGGAGAGATAGACGTTGCGCGAGGAGCGGGCGAGGCCGTCCTCTTCGCGGACGGTCGGCACGCCGATGACGCGGGTGGGGATGTTGAGATCGCGGGCCATGCGGCGGATGACGGCGAGCTGCTGGAAGTCCTTTTCGCCGAAGTAGGCGCGCTGCGATCCGACCATGCAGAAGAGCTTGGCGACAACGGTGGCGACGCCGGCGAAGTGGCCGGGGCGGAAGCGGCCGCAGAGTTCGGTCGTGAGGTGGTCGACGGTGACCGTTGTGGCATGGCCATCGGGG
>JBIIFW010000100.1:0-8160 GCA_044236985.1 Bradymonadia bacterium
CCCTCGACGGGAATCGAACCCGTGACCTCTCCCTTACCAAGGGAGTGCTCTACCGCTGAGCTACGAGGGCAAGCGACCGAACCGACTAAGAGCGGGAGACGGGATTCGAACCCGCGACATTCAGCTTGGAAGGCTGACGCTCTGCCAACTGAGCTACTCCCGCGGGCCCGCCTTAGCGGGTCGCTTCATCAAGTGGAGGGAGATGGGTTCGAACCATCGTAGGCTGATGCCGGCAGATTTACAGTCTGCTCCCTTTGGCCGCTCGGGCATCCCTCCATTCCACTGGACGTCCGAGACGATGAGCGTCTCGGCTATGTGGATGCTGACGATGGGACTCGAACCCGCAACCTGCTGATTACAAATCAGCTGCTCTGCCAATTGAGCTACGTCAGCACAACCTCGCCCGAAGGCTTGGGAGCGGGTTGACTAGTCGGCTTTCCGGGGCTGTCAAGTAGGTGGCCTCGCAATTTGACCTGCCCAGGCAGAGATGAGGATGGCCGAAGCAACTGAAACATTGAGGCTTTCTACCGTTTGGATGGGGATCTTTACGCCAAGATCGCAGGTAGCGCGGACGCCATGACGGATCCCTTCGCCCTCCCCTCCCATGACGAGGACGGTTCGATCTGCCCACTTTGTGGTGCGGAAGTCTTCGGCCTGGTTTGCGTCGGCCGCGTAGGTCCAGAATCCTGCAGCCTTGGCCTGGGTAAGGAAGCGAGAGAGGTTGGTAGCCTTGGCGATGGGCAGACCGGGGAGCGCTCCTGCAGCGGCCTTGCGGACGACAGGCGTGACGCTGGCGGCACCGTGCTTGGGGATGACGATGCCGGTGGCGCCAAAGGCGGCGGCGGTGCGCGCGATGGCTCCAAGGTTGTGGGGGTCTTGAATGCCGTCGAGGAGGATGATGAGTGCGGGTCCAGAGCCTGAGAGCAGGGTGGCCGGGTCTGCATACTCGAACTCGGCGACGCGCAGGGCGACACCTTGGTGGACGACGTCGCCGACGAGCTCACGGATGCGGGCCGGTTCGACGGTCCGGAGGGGGATCTCGTGATGGGTGGCGAGCTCGGCGATGCGGTCACGGAGCGGGTTGGGACGCTCGGTGCGGGCGAGGAGGATCTCGTGGATGGATTCGGGGTCGCGCTCGAGGAGTTCGAGGGTGACGTTGATGCCGAAGGACCAGGTCATTGGGCCTCTAGGGCGGTGGCGACTTCGCGGAGGATGTCGTCGAAGGCCTGCTCGGGCGAGGAGGCGGCGATGATGGGGCGGCCGATGACGAGCAGCGAGGCGCCCTGCTCGATAGCGGAGGCTGGGGTGCCGATACGGCGTTGGTCGCCGGGGTCGGAACCTGCCGGTCGGATGCCCGGCACGATGAGTCGGTGCTCCGGGAAGCGGGCACGGAGGGCAGCAACCTCTGCGGTCGAGCAGACCCAGCCTGCGATGGGGGCGGAGGCGGTGTGCTCGGCGAGCTGGAGCGCTGCGGCGGCGGGTGGCAAAGCGAAGCCGACCTGCGCGAGACCTGAGGGATCGAAGGAGGTGAGGATGGTAACTCCGATGACGGCGGTGTTGGGTGAGCCGCCTTCACGGAAGCCCTCGACCGCGGCCGTGGCCATCGCGGCGCCGCCCGAGGCATGAATCGTGACAAGCTCGGGGGCGAAGCGGGCGAGCGACCTTGCGGCACCGCGGACGGTCTCCGGGATGTCGTGGAGTTTAAGGTCGAGGAAGATGTTGGCGCCGGCATCGCGGGCGGCCTCGATGGAGCGGTCAGGGGCTGCAAAGAAGAGGCGCATGCCGATCTTGAGCCACTTCGCCCTGCCCTTCAGACGACGGATGAGGTCGAGGTTGTCGTCAACAGAGGCGTGGTCGAGTGCGACCGCGATGTGGTCGGCGGCTGTCATTCTGCGGCGGCGCCGCGCTCAGACGCGATGGTCTTGAGCGTCTCCGCGGTGATGTCGGCGGAGGAGATGAGGGTGGCCTCCGCGTGGCGGCGGAGTTTGAACTCGACCTTGCCTTCGGCGAGGCTGCGGGCGCCGATGGTGATGCGGAGGGGGATGCCGATAAGGTCGGCGTCCTTGAGCTTCACGCCCGGGCGGAGATCGCGGTCATCGAGGATGACGTCGACGCCTGCGGCTGAGAGTTCGCGGTAGATGCGCTCGGCCTCTTCGACGACGGCGGGCTCGTGGAGCTGCAGCGGCGCGATGATGACCTGGTAGGGGGCGAGCGCCATGGGCCAGACGATGCCGTCTTTGTCGTGGTTCTGCTCGATGGCGGCGGCCATGGTCCGGGTGACGCCGATGCCGTAGCAGCCCATGACCATGGGGTTTTCTTCGCCCTTGTCGTTGAGGACCTGTGCCTTCATCTTGGCGGAGTACTTGGTGCCGAGGTAGAAGACCTGGCCGACTTCGATGCCCTTGAAGAAGGCGAAGGTACCGCCGCAACGGCCGCAGGCGTCGCCAGCGCCGGCGAGGCGGAGGTCGGTGTAGGTGACTTCGGGGAGGTCGCGTGGGATGGAGACGCCAACGAAGTGGTGATCGAGTTCGTTGGCTCCCACGGCGCCGCCCACGACGGTGCGGACGGAGGGGTCGGCGAGGAGGCGGCAGCGGAGGCCGATGGGGCCAGCGAAACCGACGGGGGCACCGGTGATCTCGAGGACGGTCGCCTCGTTCGCCAGGAGGAGGGTGGTTGCCTTGAGAGCGGCCTTGACCTTGATCTCGTTGACCTCCAGGTCGCCGCGCATGAGGACGGCCACGGGCTGCTCGTCTGCGAGGTAGAGGATGGTCTTGATGATGCTCGAGGTGGGGAGGCCGAGGAAGCGGGCGACCTCTTCGACGGCGCGGACGGCGGGGGTGTGGCGCTTGTCGTAGGAGCCGGACGGCACGACAAAGGCCGAGTCGTCGATCTGTTGGAGTTCGGCCTTCTCGACGTTGGCGGTGTAGTTGCAGGAGCCGCAGCTGACGATGGAGTCTTCGCCGGAGTCGGCGAGCACCTGGAACTCGTGGGACATGTTGCCGCCGATGTTTCCGGTGTCGGCTTCGACGGGGCGGTAGCTGAGCCCGCAGCGGTCGAAGATGCGGACGTAGGCGTCATACATGACCTGGTAGGTCTTCTTGGCGGCCTCTTCGTCGATGTCGAAGCTGTAGCCGTCCTTCATGATGAACTCGCGGCCGCGAAGGAGGCCTGCGCGGGGACGGACCTCGTCGCGGAACTTGGTCTGGATCTGGAAGAGGTTGAGGGGGAGCTGGCGGTAGCTCTTGATGTCGTCACGGACGAGTGCGGTCATGACCTCTTCGTGGGTGGGGCCGATGCAGAAGTCGCCGCCTTTGCGGTCCTTCACGCGGAGGAGCTCTGGGCCGTAGTAGCCCCAGCGCTCCGACTCCTTCCAGAGTTCGGCGGGCTGGACGGCGGGGAGGAAGACCTCTTGCGCGCCGGAGCGGGTCATCTCTTCGCGGATGATGGTCTTGACGCGCTCGATGACGCGGACGCCGAGCGGCATGTAGCTGTAGATGCCGGCGGCCACTTTGCGCATGTAGCCTGCGCGGAGGAGGAGCTGGTGGCTGATGACCTCAGCCTCCTTGGGCACCTCTTTGAGGGTGGGCGCGAGCAGTGCGGAGTAGCGCATAGGACCTTCCGAGTGAATCTGAGCGTTGAGCCGGCGGGGGCCAGCGGGCGGCGCAGATAGACTCAGAAAGGGTCAGGCTGTCAACGAGAGAGGCAGGGGGCAGCGGTGAAGTTGCGGCCCGCCGCCGGGCTAGTTGTGGCTGTGGCCGCCGCCCGCGGGGGAGGAGGCAGGGCGCTCGGTGATGGTGCAGGCGGTGAGCAGGAGCGTGCCTGCGGCCGAGGCTGCGTTGGTGAGAGCGGTGCGGGTGACCTTGGCGGGGTCGAGGACGCCTGCCGCGATGAGGTTCTCATACTTGTCGGTGGCGGCGTTGTAGCCGAAGTCGCCGGTACCGCGGCGGATTTCGTTGACGACGACAGAGCCGTCGACGCCGCAGTTGGCGGCGATGGCGCGGATGGGGGCGTCGAGGACTTTGCGGAGGATGGCGACGCCGAAGGCCTGTTCTGCGGGGACGACGAGGGCGTCGAGTGCGGAGGCTGCGCGGATGAGCGCGACACCGCCGCCGGGGACGATGCCCTCTTCGACGGCCGCGCGGGTGGCATGGAGGGCGTCTTCGACGCGCGCCTTCTTCTCCTTCATCTCGACTTCGGTGGCGGCGCCGACGCGGACGACGGCTACGCCGCCAGCAAGCTTGGCGAGACGCTCCTGGAGCTTCTCCTTGTCGTAGTCGCTCTTTGTGGCCTCAATCTCGCGGCGGAGCTGGGCGACACGGCCACGGATGGCATCGTCGGCGCCGTTGCCGTCGACGAGGGTTGTGAAGTCCTTGGAGACCTTGACGATGCGGGCGGAGCCGAGGTCGGTGAGCTGGATCTGGTCGATCTTCTTGCCGATGTCGTCGGAGACGACCTGGGCTCCCGTGAGGACGGCAAGATCTTGGAGCATGGCCTTGCGGCGGTCGCCGAAGCCGGGCGCCTTGACGGCGACACACTGGAGGACGCCGCGCATGGCGTTGACGACGAGGGCGGAGAGGGCCTCGCCCTCGACATCTTCGGCGATGATGAGGAGCGGGCGCTTTGAGCGGGCAACCGCCTCGAGGAGGGGGAGGAGGTCCTTGAGGTTGGAGACCTTCTTCTCTGAGAGGAGGATGAGCGGGTTCTCGAGGACGGCCTCGAGGGTGTCCTGGTTGGTGGCGAAGTAGGGCGAGATGTAGCCGCGGTCGAACTGCATGCCGTCGACGACCTCGAGCTCGGTCTCGAAGCCCTTGGCCTCCTCGACGGTGATGACGCCCTCCTTGCCCACGCGATCCATGGCCTCGGCGATGATGGCGCCGATGGCTGCGTCGCCGTTGGCGGAGATGGAGCCGACCTGGGCGATTTCGTGGTTGGTGGTGACGGGCTGCGCGAGGCGGCGGAGTTCGGCGGTCACGGCGGCGGCAGCGGCATCGATGCCACGCTTGAGGGCGATGGGGCTGTGGCCGGCAGCGACGAACTTGAGGCCTTCGCGGAAGAGCTCACGGGTGAGGACGGTGGCGGTGGTGGTACCGTCGCCGGCGTTGTCGGAGGTCTTGGAGGCGGCCTCTTTGACGGCCTGGGCGCCCATGTTCTCGAACTTGTCTTCGAGTTCGATCTCCTTAGCGACGGAGACGCCGTCTTTGGTGACGAGCGGGCTGCCGTAGCTCTTGTCGATGATGACGTTGCGGCCCTTGGGGCCGAGGGTCACGACGACGGCATCTGCGAGGGCGTCGACGCCGGCGAGGATGCGGATGCGGGCGGAATCATCGAAGAGGATCTGCTTGGACATCGTAGGCTCCGTACACGCGCAGGCCTGTAGATGGCGCTGCGAACCTGGTTTGGGGCCGTGGTCTTAGGCACGGCGCAGGCGGTGTCAAACGGGCTTTGATGCCGGCGTCAGATGGCGCGGTAGCGGCCGTCGTCGTCGCGGACGGCGAGCCCGCGCTCGACGGCCCAGAGGAGGTGGGCCAGCGCGCTGCGGGAGGCGACGGGGTGGAGTGCAGGGGCGACGTCGTCGTAGGCGCGCTCGGTCACTTCGATGAGGGTGGCTGGCGCCGCGAAGGAGGCGAGCGCGGCGAGGACCTTCTCATCGCGGGCCATGCGGTGCTGCCGGTAGGAGCGGATGCGGAGGGAGAGGCCTGGCGCGGCGGGGCCATGTCCGGGCAGTCCGCGGTCGAAGTTCCGCGCCTCGATGCGGGCGAGAGAGGCGAGGTAGTCGCCCATGGAGCCGTCGGGCGGGTCGATGACGATGGTTCCCAATCCAGCAATGAGGTCTCCGCAGAGGAGGTCGCCCTCGCCGGAGGAGACAACGATGTGGCCGGAGGCGTGGCCCGGGGTGTGGAAGATCTCTAGGTTTCCGAGCCGGTCGAGATCGGCAAGCGGGAAGGCGCGCGAGGCGGGGAGTCGGCGCCCGAGCTGGGCGATGGTCTTGGGGTGGGCGAGGATGGGCTCTTTGAAGCGTGAGAGCCAGTTGGCGAGGCCGCCCGTGTGGTCGTCGTGGTGATGGGTGAGGAGGAGTCCGTGGATGTTCTTCCACCCTTTGCAGAACTCCTCGACGGCCTCGTCGAGCATGGAGAAGGCGCTTCCATCGGGGGAGCCGAAGTCGACGACGAGCCAGCCGCCACCGTCATGGATGAGGTAACAGTTGGTTCGGGTGGCGGGCGGGATGGTCCGGGTCTTCATGGGGACGCGGATGATGGAGCGGGCGACGCGCTCCGGGATGAAGGGCTCTTTGCCCTTCTCTTCGTTGAGTTTCATGGGAGGAAATCCGCGGGGTGCACTTCGCCTGCGAAGCGGCCGGTGGGGAGGCCGAGCCGGAGGGCGGTATCATCGGGCTGCTCGGACCGAGCGTGGTTCTGGATGGCCTTCTTCCAGGCGGCGAAGGAGCCGCCGTTCTTCCAGGCTTCGACGGCAACATCGGCCATGTCGAAGCCGCCCTGCGCCATCACATACTCAACCCAGGCCCAGCGGGCGGAGGTGGACCGGACGTCGACATGGCCGCGGAGTGAGGTCTGGAGGTAGTCGAGGATCTGTTCGACCGGTTTGATGCCGGCGAAGGGCTGCCTGTCGAGCGGGGTGTTCCGCTTAGCGACGAAGGGGGCGATGCCGAGCGCGACGTTGCAGATGCGGGAGAGGTCTTTGGAGAAGGCGACGAGCTCTTCGATGTCTTCTCGGGTCTCACCGGGCGCGCCGATCATGAGATAGAGTTTGAGGTAGCGCATCTTGTACTCGGCCGCGTAGTGGGCTGCGCGCTCGAGGTGGGACTCGCGGATCTCCTTCTGGAGGATTTTGCGCATGCGCTCGGAGCAGCCGTCTGCGGCGACGGTGAGGGTGCGGTAGCCGCCCTGCTGAAGCAAGGTCATGAGCTCTGGGGTGAGGCGGTCTGCGCGGAGGCTCGAGAGGCCGAGTTCGCGCCCTGAGCCGACGATGCGTCCCACGATCTCGACGAGCTTGGGGTGGTCGCTGACAGCGGCACCGACGAGGCCGACCCGGGTGGCGTCTTCGGGGATGCTCCCCACGATGGCGTCGGGCGAGGCGAGACGCATGCCGCCGTTGGTGGAGCGGCGCATGACGCAGAAGGTGCACTTGCGGTGGCAGCCACGCTCGGACTCGACCAGGTGCATGTTGGCGAGTTCGGTGTTGGGGGTTCGGATCTGGCCGACGGCGGGGAGCTTGGCGTTGTCAGCCGCCGCGGTCGGGATGAGGCGTTCACCGTGAATGACGGGCACGAATACGCCGGGGATGGCGGCCGCGCGCTGGTAGAAGTCGGTGCGGGAGGTGGCGCCTTCGTAGAGGTCGAGCAGCTGCGGGATGATCTCTTCGCCCTCGCCCATGACGATGGCGTCGCAGAAGGGGCCAACCGGGAGCGGGTTGGAGAAGGTGAGAGGTCCGCCGAGGATGATGAGCGGGTGGTGGGGTTTGCGATCGCGGGCGTAGAGGGGGATGCCGGCGAGGTCGAAACACTCGAGCAGGCCCGTAACCTCGAGTTCGTAGGCGAGCGAGATGGCGACGATGTCGAAGCCTCCGACCGGCGAGAGCGACTCGTAGGTGAGGAGCGGGGTGCGCGAGGTTCGATGGTCGCCGGGTGTGTCGGGCAGGAAGGCCCGCTCGGCGACGGTGCCGGGCCGTTCGTTGATGAGGCGGTAGATGAGCTGGTAGCCGAGGCTGCTCATGCCGGCGCGGTAGGGGCTCGGGTAGAGGAGCGCGACCCTGAGGTGGCCCTCGCCGTAGAGGGTTCCCTTCTCAGCCTCGAGGCGTTCGCGGATCTGCTTCTTGATGTCGTTTGTAGAGGCCATGCGCTCGCTGGTTGTGACGGCAAGGCAGTGTAGGCTTTGGGGGAGGGTAGCGCAAACCTGCGGCGTTCTGTCTAGGGCAGCGGCGAGGCTTGGAGGGTCTCGAGGATGCCGGACATGAGGTGGGCCATGGCGCGGAGGGCGGCTGCGTTGGCGGCATCGCGGCGCCAGACGAGGAGGATTGGCCTGGAGGGCTGCGGCTGTTGGAAGGGGCGGAGGGCGAGGGTGCTGCGGCGGTTTTCGACGGCGGCGGCGAGGGAGGGGATGAGTGTGACGCCCTGGCTGGAGGCGGTCATCTGGATGAGGGTGG
>JBIIFW010000102.1:0-8150 GCA_044236985.1 Bradymonadia bacterium
AGCAAAGCTCTCGCTGTGGCGTGAACTCTTCACGCCGCCCCTCGCCGCCGGCCAGGAGGAGTCTGTCTGGAGCTTCGTCGCGCGCCGCACCAGCCCCGAAGTGGCCGACCTGCTCGCGACGCCTGTGGTGCTTGGCGTCACGGCGGGCGATGCCAAGCAGACAAGCGTTGATGCGCTGTTCCCCAGGTTCCGGCAGCTCGAGCAGGCCCATGGAAGCCTGGTCCGCGGCATGTTCGCAGGCGCCAAGGCTTCGCGCGCGCTGCCGGACGACAACCCCATTCCTGCCCCCACCTCGCGCGCGCTGACCAGCTTTGGTGCTGCGGGCGCGGGGCGGCTCTGCGAGGCGCTCGGCGAGCGGCTCCAGTCGCAGATTCGCTACGGTTGGTCGGTGGCCGCGGCGACCGCGCAGCAGGGTGGCTGGCTGCTCCGAAGCGAGCAGGGGGAGGAGCTGTCGGCCGACGCGCTCATCCTTGCAACGCCTGCCCACCGAGCGGCCTCCCTCGTGGAGGCCTCTGCGCCGCCGCTTGCGCAGGCGCTCCGAGCCATCCCCTATGCCGACATCCGGGTCGTCGCTCTCGCCTACCCCGAAACGCAGGTGGCGCATCCGATGGATGGATTTGGCTTTCTCAGCGCGCCGAGCGAGGGACGCTCGCTGCTCGGAACCATCTGGAGCTCCTCGGTCTTTCAGGCGCAGGCAAAGCCGGGGTTTCGTCTCATGCGGGTGCTGCTCGGCGGTGTGCATCGGCCCGACCTCGTGAAGGTACCGGCCGCGGAGGCGGTCGCGATTGTCCGCACAGAGTTGGCAGAGCTCATGGGTGTGTCAGGCGAGCCGACGCTCGTGCGGGTCTTCGATTGGCCGCGCGGCATCCCGCAATATACGCTGGGGCACGGTGACCGTGTCGCAGCGATCGAGGCAGCGACGGCAGCGCTGCCCGGGCTTTGGCTCACGGGCAACGGCTATCGGGGCGTGGGGGTGAACGACTGTGTGCGCGATGGGCGGCGTGTTGCCGCAGGTGTGCTGCAGTCGCTCGGCGTTACGGTTACTTAACGCGGCCGCGGATGCCCTTGATGATGCCGGGAAGCATGCGTCCCTGGGCCCAGCGGAGGACGAAGTCGGGCATCCAGACGTCGAGGTCGGCGTTGACCACATACTTCACGATGCTGGTGCCGGGCTTGGCGGGGTTCTCATAGACCAGCCAGTAACCATACATGTCGCCCATGTTGCCCGAGCCCTTGATGTAGTTGAACTCGGCTACGTAGGCCTTCTGGCCCTCGACCTGGCGCTCGGAGTAGCGGATCTCGAGGTGGTAGGTCTTGTTTGCGAAGATGCTGGGCATCTTGATGCCGCCCTCGACGGTCCCCATTCCTTCGGCGCGCGAGAGCACCTTGGACTTGAGCATGTCGGGGTACCACTCCTTCATGCGGTCGTAGTCGTAGACGACCGCCCAAACCTTCTCCGGCGGAGCATCGATGGTGCCGTAGACCTCGCCGCGGTTGAACTCGGCGCGGCGTGCGGAGACGATGGGGTTACCGGCATCCAACGAGGTGCGCTGGGCCTGCGAAGGGTTGGCGAGGCGGGGCGACTCGCGGGTGACGAAGGCCATGGCCATCGAGGCCGCGCAGAGCAGTGCGACAACCGTGGTAAGAGAAACAAGGCGAAGTTTATGGAACATGAGGACAGTCTCCGAAACGGGGGAAGTGTGGGGTGGGATTGTGCGTTGTTCTTTGACCCTCGGTCAAGAGTCTGCCAACAACCTCTGAATAGCGATACGCGTTGGTCGTCGGCCTATTCAGAATCCGCACAACGCGGCGTTCACTGAGATGGAGCAATCGATGAAGTATGCAAAGCAAGCGCTCGGCGTTTTCGCCTCTCTCCTTGTCATGTCGGCAGCTTCGGCTGCTCGCGCAGACTACTTCCCTCCTGCGTCGGAGCGTCCCGCGGCGGGTGTCGGGACGATGCCCTTTCGGCTCGGCTCTGGCGCGATGCGTCACGACCAGGGGATCTTCGTCCGGCCGCAGATCGGCTTCGGCAACCTTGCAGCCGAGATCAAGGGCGACGGCGGCACGCAGACCGTTGACGGTCTTGCATCGTCGTTTGGCCTGAGCGTCGGCGGTGTTGTGAGCGAGGGACTGGTGCTTCACGGCACGCTTGCCATCTCCTCGATTCCGGGTGCGGAGGTCGATGGTGGCACACCCATCACGACCGAACAGAACCGCAACTTCGGCGTGACCTCGCTCGGCTTCGGGATGACCTACTACACGCCGGACAACCTCTGGTTCTCGGCCGGTCTTGCACCCCATGTGATGACGCTCTCGACCAGCTCGAGCAACTGCGACACGACAGATTGCCCGCAGGACACAATCACCGAAGACTTCGGGCTCGGGCTGCGCGCAGGGGTCGGTTATGAGTGGTGGGTGAGCGACGACTGGGCCATCGGCCTCGGCGTGGAGGGCTTTGGCGCAGGCGGGTCCGATATCTCCACCTACGGCATGACCACGATGTTCACCGCGACCTTCAACTAGCCCTCGTCTCTGGAGGTGGGGGCCTTGTAGGTGTCTGAGGCGTGATAGCTGTCGAGATACTCGCGGCCGAGCACCGTGAGTGCAGCTGCGGTGGGGATGGCGAGCATCATGCCGAAGAAGCCAAAGAGGCCGCCGCCGATCATCAGGATGATGAGGAGTGCGAGCGGGCTCAGGCCGAGCTGCTCTCCGACGACGCGCGGCGTGATGACGTAGCCCTCGAGGAGCTGTGTCACGACGAAGGTGGCGCAGATGCCGACGAAGGCGGCGGTGGAGCCACCGTCGAGGAGCATGATGAGGAGCGCTGTCGAGAGGCCAACCGCGGTTCCAACATAGGGGATCATGTTGCCGTAACCGGCGATGAGGGCAATCAGCCAGCCGTAGCGTACGCCGCAGAGGGTGAGCCCGATGCCGTAGAGCACAGCGAGGATGGTTCCAACACGCATCTGTGCAGCGGCCCAACCGTAGGCAACGGCACTCATCCGAGAGGCACGCCCGATGGTCTTGTCATGGAAGCGGAGCGGGATGAGGGCGAGCGGGAGGCGGACGATGTGGCGCCAGTCGACCGAGAGATAGAAGGCGAGGATGGGGACGAGGATAAGGCCGAAGGCCGATTGGACACCGGTGAGGAGCCCCTTCCCGGAGGCGAGAAGCGCCGGCTGGAGCATGCCGGTGAGGCCGCTGAGATCGGGGGTGATGCTGGTCGGGTCGGTGCCGAGGCGTTCACGCAGGATGCCGGAGATGGAGGTCCAGACGCCCTGCGCCCAGTCGGGCAGCTTCTGCACCGCGATGGCAAGCTCTGTGAGCAGGAAGGGAATGAGAACAAGGCCGAAGAGAGCGAGCAGGCCGACTGCAACAAGGCCCAAACCCGCGATTCCGAGCGGGCGGGCGATGCCTCTGCGATCCAGCCAGTCGACAATCGGCTCCATGAAGAAGGCGATGAGGAGTGCTTGCAGTACGGGGGCCATGAGGCTTGCGCCGGCCGCCAGGAGTTTGCTGCCGAGGTAGAGCGCGATGAGCCAGAAGAGGAGGCGGGCGAGGCGCTCTACATTGGCTCCGAGGGCGGGGCGCGCGGTGGGCGCCGGGGGTTGCTGCGCAGCTTCGTTCATGTTGGCTCCGATGGGTTGGGGTCAGAAGGTGACGGGCAGGCTGCGCATGCCGCGCAGGACGAGGGAGTCGAGCCAGTCCGGCTCGCCCGGCAGGAGCCGGAGGTTGGGGAGCCGTGCGGCGAGGGCGGCGAGGGCGGTGGTGGCCTCGAGCCGGGCGAGGAGGGCACCGAGGCAGAAGTGGGTGCCGAAGCCGAAGGCGAGGTGGCGGTGGTCTCGGCGGTCGGGGAGGAAGCTGTCGGGGTCGTCGAAGCGCCGCGGGTCTCGGTTGGCGGCGCCGAGCATGAGGAACACCCGCTCTCCGGGTCGAAGGGGCGCGCCGAACCGCTCGTGGGGTTCGCGGACGACACGGGCGACCGCGTTGACGGGCCCCTCGAAGCGGAGGCACTCTTCGATCGCATCCTCGGGGGTAAGCTCTTGGGCGACGAGGCGCTGCCAGGCGTCGGGGTGGGAGAGGAGCTGGCGCACTCCGTTACCAAGAAGGTGGGTGGTGGTCTCGTGGCCGGCGAAGACGATGCTGAGCGCGATGTCGGCCGCTTCGCTTGCGGTGACGGGGTGGCCATCGAGCTCGGCTCGGAGGATGGTTCCGATGAGTGTGCCGTCGGTGTCGATGGCGCGGCTGGTGGCCTGGTCGTGGAGGTAGGCGCGCATGGCGAGGACGGCCTGTTCGGCGCGTTGCCGGCGGTCTGCGACCTCGAGCGAGGTGCCGACGAAGAGGGCGATTTCGTCGCTCCACCGTTTGAGCAAGGGCGCGTCTACCTCTGGGATGCCGAGCAGGCGGGCGATGACCAGGGTGGGTAGGGGGACAGCGAAGTCGGCGATGAGGTCGGCCTTTCCTGCGGGCTCGAGGCGGTCGATGAGTCGCTGCACGATCTCCTCGATGGAGGCCTTCAGCCGGGCCATGCTCCGGACCCCGAAGGTCTTGGCGACCATGAGGCGCAGCTCCATCTGGCGTGGGGGGTCGTTGAAGACCATCCAGTGGGCGAGGGAGTCGGCGATGGGTCCGGGATCTTCTCCACGCTGCCGCAGGTGGGCCGCGTAGGACTGAATGCGTGCGTTGCTGAGACGCGGGTCTCGCAGCGCCTCTTGGACATCATCAAATCGGAGGAGCATCCAACCGCCGATTGTCGGGTTGTGTACGATCGGGGCTGCCTCACGGAGCGGGCCCAGGAGATCGAGCGGTGCGCGGCGGTGTGCGAGATGGCGCGGATCGTAGTCGGCAAGCATGGTTGTGATGCTACTCGTGCTTGGAGGAGGCCCCAAGGATCATTTTCTTGGAGAAATCGGGTTGTCGGAGGGGTGGTGCGCGGCCTAGATTGCTGGCGCCTCGTGCTCGGGGCGAGACCCCGAATGGAGAGCCCGAAATGTCTGTGGAACGCGACCTGCTAGCCCCGTCGGACCTCCTGCTTCCGCGCCACATCGGTC
Organism: Bradymonadia bacterium; assembly: GCA_044236985.1. Classification (GTDB taxonomy): domain Bacteria; phylum Myxococcota_A; class Bradymonadia; order REDH01; family REDH01; genus CAIWGR01. The sequence continues at coordinate 5,052 of JBIIFW010000102.1, forward strand.
CCCGCGAGCGGGACATCGCATCGATGTTGGAGGTTGTTGGCGCAGCCTCGCTGGAGGCGCTGGTTTCTGAGACGGTTCCGGAGTCGATCCGATTCCGGGGAGACCTCAACCTTCCGGCCGCTGCGAGCGAGAGTGAGACGACGGCCATCCTGCGTGCGCATGCGAACCAGAACCGGGTGGTCCGGTCGCTGATCGGCCTGGGCTACGCCGACTGCATCGTGCCGCCTGTCATCCAGCGGAACATCCTCGAGAACCCGGGTTGGTACACGCAGTACACGCCCTACCAGGCGGAGATTTCGCAGGGGCGGCTCGAGGCGATCTTCAACTATCAGACCCTGATTGCCGATCTGACGGGGCTCGCGGTCTCCAACGCATCGCTGCTCGACGAGGGCACGGCGGCGGCAGAGGCGATGTACATGGCCTTCTCGCAGGCACGTGGGCAGCGTCGGCGCTTTCTTGTGGCACAGGATGTTCATCCGCAGACCATCGAGGTGGTGCGGACGCGGGCGCTAGCGCTGGAGATCGAGGTGGTTCTTGTGGACCTCGACAGCTGGAGCGCCGACGCGGGCGCCTTCGGTTTGCTGGCGCAGAATCCGTCGACGACGGGGCTGGTGCGCGACCTCACGGCGACCTTCGCTGAGGCGCGAGCGGGCGGGCTAACGGCGATTCTTGCGACCGACCCGCTCGCGGCCGTGCTGGGCAGCAGCGCCGGGGAGCAGGGGGCAGATATCGCGGTCGGTTCGGCGCAGCGCTTCGGCGTACCGCTTGGCTTTGGCGGCCCGCACGCGGGCTTCCTCGCCTGTGGCGATGCTTTCAAGCGCATCATGCCGGGTCGGCTCGTGGGCGAATCTCGCGATAGCGCGGGCAACCCGGCCTTCCGGTTGGCGCTCCAGACGCGCGAACAACACATCCGACGCGACAAGGCGACGAGCAACATCTGCACCGCGCAGGTGCTGCTCGCAGTGATGGCGAGCATGTATGCTGCCTACCATGGCCCCGAAGGCCTCCGCCGGATCGCGGGCCGGGTACGGGCACTGACGGCGGTGCTGGCTGCGACGCTGGAGGGTGCGGGCCTGAAGGTGGTCGCAGGGCCTCGATTCGATACGGTCGCTGTTTCGCTGTCTGCGGCGGATCGGGCGAAGGCGCTGGCGTCGGCGCTGGCTGCGGGGTTCAACCTCCGGGAGCTCTCGGATGGTCTGGCCATCACACTCGATGAGCGGAGCACCCTTGCCGAGGTGGAGGCCGTGGCGACTGCCTTGGCTGGCCGGCCGACGCAGGCACGGCTGGAGGAGGCCGATGCATCGTGGCCCGAGGCGCTGTCTCGCCGCGCACCGCTCCTGCCCTTTGCCGTCTTTGCGCGCTACCACGCCGAGCACGAAATGCTCCGCTACATGCGCTCGCTGGAGGCCAAGGACCTGTCGCTAACGACCGCGATGATCCCGCTCGGCTCCTGCACCATGAAGCTCAACGCGAGCGTAGAGATGATGCCGCTCTCGTGGCCCGAGTGGGCCTCGATTCATCCCTTTGCGCCGCGTGATCAGGCGCTGGGCTACCTTCAGATGATGGATGAGCTCGGCGCGTGGCTCGCGGAGATAACGGGTTTTGCCGCGACCTCGCTGCAGCCCAACGCCGGCTCGCAGGGTGAGTATGCGGGGCTTCTGGTCATCCGCGCCTACCACGAAGCACGGGGCGAGGCGCATCGAAAGATCTGCCTGATTCCCGTCTCTGCGCATGGGACAAATCCTGCGAGTGCCGTGATTGCTGGCTTCCAAGTGGTGACGGTTGCCTGCGACAGCGCAGGCAACGTGGATGTCGCAGACCTCCGCGCGAAGGCTGCACAGCATAGCGAGCGGCTCGGCGCGCTCATGATCACCTACCCGTCGACCCACGGCGTTTTCGAGACCGCGGTGGGTGAGATCTGCGAGCTCATCCACGGCCACGGCGGTCAGGTCTATATGGACGGCGCCAACCTCAACGCCCAGGTGGGGCTGTGTCGTCCCGGCGACTTCGGCGCCGATGTTTGCCACATCAACCTGCACAAGACCTTCTGCATCCCGCATGGCGGCGGCGGTCCCGGCATGGGTCCCATCTGCGTAGCACCGCACCTTGCCCCCTTCCTGCCCGGCCATCCACTGTGGGAGACGGGTGGAGCCTCTGCTACCGGCCCCGTGTCGGCAGCTCCCTTCGGCAGCGCGAGCATTCTGACGATCCCCTGGATCTACATCCGAGCAATGGGGCCCGACGGTCTGCGGCGCGCAACAGAGGTGGCGATTCTGAATGCGAACTACATCGCGGCCCGCCTGAAGGGGGCCTACGAGGTTCTCTACACGGGTGCATCGGGTCGTGTGGCCCACGAGCTCATCCTCGACACACGTGGCTTCAAGGCGACGGCAGGGATTGAGGCAGAAGACATCGCGAAGCGGCTAATCGACTTCGGTTTCCACGCGCCGACGATGTCGTTCCCGGTAGCGGGCACGTTGATGGTGGAGCCGACGGAGTCGGAGTCGCGCGAGGAGCTCGACCGGTTCTGCGAGGCGATGCTGCTGATCCGCGAGGAGATCCGACAGATTGAGTCGGGGCAGGCTCCGCGCGAAGGCAATGCGTTGAAGCTGGCGCCCCACACGGCTGCGGTGGTCTGCGCGAGCGATTGGTCCCGCCCCTACACGCGCGAGCAGGCCGCCTTCCCGACGGCATCGACCCGTGCACGGAAGTTCTGGCCGGCAGTGGGTCGCGTGGACAACGCATGGGGCGACCGGAACCTGGTCTGCACCTGCCCCCCGATGTCCGACTACGAAGACTGAAGAATGCTGTTCGGGCGTGGCGTTTGCGCTTGCAAAGTAGCCGCGTCGGGACGACGAACAGACAACCCCACATGGAGAATAGAAGATGCGCCTTGGCTTGACGATCGGATACTCAGGTTCGAACCTTGAGATTGATATGGACCTCATCAAGGAGGCCGAGGCGCTGGGGTATGACTCCATCTGGTCGGCCGAGGCTTGGGGCTCCGATGCGGTCTCGCCGCTTGCCTGGATTGGCGCGCAGACCACCCGCATCAAGCTTGGCACGGGCATCATGCAGATCCCAGCCCGCACGCCGGCC
>JBIIFW010000107.1:0-7738 GCA_044236985.1 Bradymonadia bacterium
CCAGTCGATGGAGTTTGAGCTGGTCTGTCATGTCGGCGCGCCGGAAGCCGAGGAGCTCGTCGAGGATGACACCACCGAGGTCGTATTCGCCCTCAGCGAGGTTGGCGAGCTGCACCTGCGCGAGTCGGCGGTGGACGGTGGCGCAGGCATCGCGGATCCGGGTCTCCGAGAAGGCGGACTGTAGCGCACCTGCGGGGATAAACTCGCCGAGCACCGCGTTGGTCGCCTCGACGAGGCCCTCGTCGTTGACCGAGCAGCGGCGATGGATCTCGGAGAGCAGCCGGTTTGCCTCGGGGGCGACGGAGCCGCGTAGCCAGCGGATAGTCTCCGCGATGAGCGGCTCCTGGCCGGTCCGGCCCGTAGCGAGCGCGACAAAGTAACAGGCCATGACGAGCTGGCGGAGGTGGTTCTCGGTTCCCGCAAACATGGTCATGCGCACAAGGTGCGCAGTGAGGTCGGCTGCGCCGAGGTCGTCAACCGGGCGGAAGCGCCAGCCCGGGATGGTCTGCAGAAACTCGGCGCGCTGCTCGGCAGAGAGTTTGGCCGCCGCGGTCGTCCAGCGCTCCACCTGCTGCATGTCTTGCGACAGGAGATGGAAGCGGGCGCCTGCATGGTCGGCGAGCGCGGCGAGCGCGGCGGGCAGCCCTTCGCCAGGTCGCTTGAGCGAGTCCGACAGTGCGGCCTGCCAGGGCTCCACGCGCGGCGGCGAGCTCTTGGGGCGGCCGCTGAGCAGCTTCTTGTTGCTCCGCTCGAAGAAGATGTTCCGCTCGTTGTTCCGCTGCGTGATGGCCTCGGTCTCAAAGAGCCGAAGCAGGATCTCCACCTGCGCGTAGCCGCCTGCACCGAACTGAGCCTCCACATAGCGGAGCATGCTCTGGGCCTCGCGCGCCAGCAGCGACTGGTCGCCAAAGTAGGCAAGCAGCAGGTTTCGAGGCAGATGAATCGAGGCCTCCGGAATCTGCAGGCTCTCAGGCAGCCGTGCGTTTTCGGCGAGCAGCGCGCACCAGGCGTCTGCGAAACGGTCGAAGCCGGCCTCGTCGAGCCCCTGCGCCGAAGCCCCTTCTGCAAGTTCCGCGCGAATGGCGTGACGGTAGAGCAGGGGCAGAGGGGCGAGGGTGCTCTTCGGCACCTCAGCCATCCAGCTCTCTCTCGCGCCTTCGAGCATGGCATCGAGCCGGTTCTGGCGCGGGGGCTCGCTGGCTGGTTTCCCAAAACTTTTGAGGAGTCGTCGTAGCATCTGAACCATCCATTCCCGCCTCTGCGAGATACTACTCGACGATGTAAGTTTTGGCGATCTGCAGAGGCTCGCCCTCAAACGGGGCGAAGATCCACCGCTCCTTCCTGCCCCTCATACAGCCAGCGAAGGTTGTGGCTCCGATCTCGTTGTTGAAGTCCACGGTGCTGACCTTGCCCGAGGGCATGATGGTGAACTTGAGCTCGACGCGGGGCTTGCGCAGACGGCCTTCGGCGGAGAGCTGCCGCTGATTGCAGTGCTGGATTGACTCTTCAACCTTGCGCAGTCCGGAGGCAAAGTAGCTGGCGGGGAGCGAAGCCGCGCTGGTCACACGACCGAGTTTGGCTGCAGCGATGGCTACGCCGATGCCACGGGCCCGCGCCTTGGCGGCGGCGGGCGGCTGCTCGGGGGCGTTGATGTCGGTTTCGGCGATGGCGCCGGTCGCTTCGTTAAAGACAACCTTGGTCGTCCGCGCGACGGCCGACATTCCCCGCTTCTTGCGGGCGGCATCTTCGGCCATGCGCTTCTTCATGATGGCTGTCACGGCCGACGAGGCCCCTTCGCGCAGGGCACTGCGGAGCTGCTCTTTCGCTTCGGCGACCGCGCTGTCGCTCCGGCCGGCCTTCACGGCAGCCTGCTCGGGTGTAAGCGCTGACGCCGGCTGTACCGCTTGGGTTTCGGCACTGGTCGTTCCCGCCGCGGGCCTTTCCGCAGGCGGTCGCAGGCCGAAGAGAGCGCCCGCGACCACGAGTGCGGCGATGCCACCTCCGGTCAACATCCGGGTGCGGTTTGCCGACTTGCTCTGCGTGATCTGCAGCATCAGCGAGGCGGTGGGGGCTCCGCCAAGCGCGCTCGCCATCGCGCCACTCGCTGGCCCCTGACCTTGCGGCAGCAACGCCGCATCGGCGAGCACGGGGAGCCGCGGAATCGACGAGGCGCCGGAGGGCGCGGGCGTTATGGCAGGCTCGGCCGCCGGCGCTGGCGAAACGGCTTCGTCCGCTTTTGCAGCCCCGGCCTCGCTCGGAAGCTCCTCCGTCGGAACAGGAGGTTCGGGTTCAACCGGCAGCGGCGCGGGCGCAGCCTGCGCCTTTGCGAGGAGGCTCGCGGTAGCGTCGGCGATGCTGCCGTCCAACAGGTCCGACATCTCGAATCCGGCATCGGCTGCAACACCTGCGGAGGAGGCCGAGCCGCCGGACTGCGGCTTGAGGTTCGTGCCACTCTCCGCGCCGCGACTCTTGCGTAGTCCGTCGCGGAGCGCTGTGAGGCGGGCCTTCGCTTCCGCGTCACCGTCGGGAGTTGATGCTGCGGCCGACCTGCTCGCAGGGGCGGCGGGCGCGAGATTCAACGCGCTGATGTCGATTGACTGCGTCAGCTGACGGCCGGGTCGCGCATGCTGAATCGCCGCGGCAAACGCTTCGACTTCACCGGCTGGGAGCCAGGCTGCGAAGCCCTGCTTCCAGACATGGACCTCTTCGGCGATGCGCCCTGTCTCAAAGCGACGGATCAGCTCGCCCTCCGCGTAGGGGCCGTAGGTCTGTCCGGCAGCTGCATAGAACCAGACGCTATCGGCTGTTGGCTGAAGCTGCTCTCGCGGTCCGATAGAGGCGAAGTCAGAACCGCTTCCCTGCTCCGAGAGGGTCGTCTCGCCGTCGCCGACGGTCATCACATTTCCACACTTTTTGCATCGGATGCGCAGCGTCTTGTGACGAACCTTCTCGTCGTCCATGTAGTAGCGAGCCGCGCAGGCCTCGCAGGAAAACTTCATCCGAACTCCAATCTCCGCCTCGGCATGTCGCAATGGAACCTGGGCCGAGGTCCGATGCGCGAGCATGAAAAACGGTCGATGGCGCCTGCAGCCACGCAAGGAGCGTGCGAGAACTGAGGTCTAGCACCCCGCGCGGCAGGGTTGCAAGCCGAACGGCCCTCCGGTGCGTTGTTGCCCTCGTCGGCCGGCTGGGTTAGGCGGGGCGCATGACACGGCCGACCACCCAACGGATGGCAGCGCTCCCGCCGCCCATTCCCGCGTCGAGCGGGCGCTGGAGAGACCTCTTAGGCGGTTACGCCGGACTGGAACGGCTGAGGAGGGTCGTCCTGGGAGCCTATGCCGCCGCCGCTGTCGCCTCGCTCGTCTGGTCGGCCTCCTTCTGGGGCGCGCAGCGGGTGCAGCGGATGCTGTTCGACGTTGGCCAGACCGAGCAGGGCTCTGTCTTCCTCACGGTCCACAACGACACGTCGAAGGACTGGACCCGCGTCCTCATCGACGCCGACGATCGCTATCTCCTCCGGGTCGATGCGGTCCCCGCCTACGGCACCGTAGAGTGTCAGATGTCGGACTTCATACCTCGATTCGGGATTCCGCGGCAGCCCGGCCTCTCGCTCTGGGAGGGGGCCTCCAGCGCCAGCTTCCCGGGCGCTACGGCGCCCGCCGACCACCGCCCTGCCACACTCCGCATCGAGTCGGATCAGGGCATCTTTTCGGCGCGGGTCGAACCGTAGGGGCGAGATGGATCAGCTCGTGCCAACCGGTCGACTGGGGGTCTATCTCCATGTGCCATTCTGTCTTCGCCGCTGCCCCTACTGCGACTTCACGGTCGCGGTCATGCGCACCGTGCCGGAAGCCGACTTTGTCGACGCGATGCTCCGCGAGTTGGAGCAGCGCAGCGACGCCTTCACAGGTCGACGGCTGACAACCATCTACTTCGGCGGAGGGACACCCTCGCTGCTCTCGGCTGCTTCGCTCGGGCGGCTGCTCGAGGCCGTTAAGGCTGCCGCGCCCGCGCGCGCGCTGGACCACGAGGTCACGCTCGAGGTCAACCCCGAGTCGGTGATTGATGGCTGGGCAGAGCAGGTGGCCTCCCTGGGCTTCACCCGGGTGAGTCTTGGAGCCCAGAGTCTGAACGATGAGGTGTTACGCACCCTCGGGCGCAACCACACGGCCGCGGACGTGAGGCGTGCGGTCGAGCGGCTCCACGGCGCCGGCATCCGCCACCTTTCGGTTGACCTCATCTACGGCGCTCCGGGGGCGACGTTGACCGGCTTTCTGGAGGAGGTCTCCACGGTCGCCACCTGGCCCGAGATAGACCATCTCTCAGCCTACGAGCTGACCTTCGAACCGCGCACGGCCTTCACCGTGGCAAAGGAGCGTGGAAGGCTCGCGGCTTGGGATGAAGACCTCCTCGCCTCCTGCTTCGACGAGGTCGAACTGCGGCTCGCGGCGGCTGGTTTTGAGCGGTACGAAATCAGCAACTTTGCCCGTGCGGGAGGCATGTCGCGCCACAACAGCAGCTACTGGGTCGGCGACGACTATGTTGGACTGGGGCCCGGCGCCCATTCGCTTCGCGTCAATGCCGCCTCCGGAACGGTGGAGCGGCGTGCCAACGAACGCTCCACACGTCGCTATCTCTCGGACGAGCGGGCCTCCTTCTCGACGGAGGAGCTTTCGAGCGAGACCCATCTGCGCGAACTTCTGATGCTGGCCTGCCGCCGCGTGGCGCCGCTGTCGCTCGCCGAGCTACGGGCGCGGTCTGGTCAGGTGGACGCCGTACTCGGGCCCCACCTTGACGCTTGGGTTGAAAGGGGGCTCTGCCGCGTGGTAGGGGGCGAAGTGCACTTCACGCCAGAGGCGCGACGGCTGGCGGACTCGCTCGCTGCGGAGCTTTTCTAGCGTGGGGATCTGGCGCATCTGGATTGCGTGCCGAAAGTGGTGTGCCGACTTTTTTCAACCCCTTCTACCGAGTGGTGCCATGAGCCAAGAGACCGACAAGCCTACCGACGACGACATCTTTCTTCCCGCCGACGAGGAGGCGAGTGCGGATGCTGTTGCGGCGCTCGAAGTGGAGCTGTCCGTCGCGCGCCAAGAGGCGGAGCAGTTCAAGCTGCTCGCGCAGCGGAAAGCTGCCGATCTGGAGAACCAGCGGAAGCGCCACCTCAAGGAGCGGGCCGACGACCAGCAGTATGCGACGGAGGGCGTCATCAAAGATATGGTCGGCGTCCTCGATGACCTGCATCGCGCCGTCGAGCACCTCCCCGCGGATGCGACCGGCATCGCCGAGGTGGACAACATGGTGCAGGGTGTTCGGCTCGTGCACCGCAAGTTCGTCACGACCATGGAGCGCCGCGGCGTGACTTCGGAGAGCGCGGTGGGAACGCTGTTCGACCCCCAGATGCACGAGGCGCTGCAGCAGCTCGCCGACGATTCTGTCCCCGAAGGTACGGTCATCCGCGAGTTCCAACGCGCCTACAAGCTCCACGACAGGCTTCTGCGGCCAGCGATGGTTGTGGTCGCCACGGGCGGCCCTTCGCCGACTGTCGCACCGGCCGTTGCGCCTGCGATTGAGGTTGCGGAGGCACAGGCTGCGCAGGGCGAGGTCATCGAGGTGGCTGACGAGAGCTCGGATGAGGCCGAAGGGTAGGGCACCGGGGCCGAAATGCCGCCCGCTGCGCAAGGCAAAACTTGTGAAACGGCGGCGGGTCGCATACCGAAACGGACTTTATTCCCTACTTGAGGTGAGCCGGAATGGGCCGAGTCATTGGCATTGATCTGGGGACCACGAATTCGTGCGTCGCAGTTTCCGTAGACGGCGAGATCCTTGTCCTCGCCAACAGCGAGGGCGGCCGCACCACCCCGTCGGTTGTCGCCTTTACCGAGAGCGGCGAGCGGCTGGTTGGCCAGATTGCGAAGCGTCAGGCAATCACCAACTGGGAGCACACTGCGGTTGCCGTCAAGCGCCTCATCGGTCAGCGCTTTGATGCACCAGCCGTGGTCGATACGCGTTCCCACGTCTCGTATGAAATCGTGCCGTCGCCCACGGGCGACGCATGGCTCCGGCTGCGCGGACGCGACTACAGCCCGCCCGAGATCAGCGCCTGGGTGCTCAAGAAGATGAAGCAGACCGCCGAGGACTACCTCGGCGAAGAGTGCAACGACGCCATCGTAACGGTGCCCGCTCACTTCAACGATGCGCAGCGCCAGGCCACCAAAGATGCCGGGCGCATCGCGGGTCTCAACGTATTGCGCATCATCAACGAGCCCACCGCGGCGGCCCTAGCCTACGGCACGAGCCATGGCCGCGACGGCCTCTACGCCGTCTATGACCTCGGTGGAGGTACCTTCGATATCACGCTTCTGCAGATGTCAGACGGCGTCTTCGAGGTCCGGTCGACGAGCGGCGACACCTTCCTTGGCGGCGAGGACTTTGACCGCCGGCTGGTGGACCTGCTCTCCGAAGAGTTCCTCGCGGCCAAGGGCATCGAACTGCGTGAGGATCGCATGGCGCTGCAGCGGCTCAAGGAGGCTGCGGAAAAGGCCAAGCAGGAGCTCTCAAGCGCAACCGGCACAGAGATCAACCTCCCCTTCATTACCTCAGGTCCGCAGGGGCCGCTCCACCTGATCCGTCCTATTTCGCGCTCTGAATACGAGGGCATCGTAGAAGAGCTCGTTCAGAAGACGCTCGGGCCCTGCCGCGACGCGCTCAAGGCAGCGGGCGCAAAGACGAGCGACATCGATGAGGTCATCCTCGTCGGCGGCATGACACGCATGCCGCTCGTGCAGGCACGGGTCGGCGAGTTCTTCGGGCGCACCCCCAACCGAGAGGTCAACCCGGACGAGGTGGTCGCCATCGGTGCCGCCACACAGGGAGGCGTCATGCGCGGCGAGGTGGCCGATGTGCTGCTCCTCGATGTGACGCCGCTGACGCTTGGCGTTGAGACCCAGGGCGGAATCTTCACCCCGCTGATTCCCCGCAACTCGACCATCCCGATCACCGTATCGGAGATCTTCACGACCGCGGTCGACAACCAGCCCTTCGTCGAGGTCCATGTACTGCAGGGTGAGCGTGCGCTGGTGCGCGACAATGCGAGCCTGGCTCGTTTCCAACTTACCGGAATTGCGCCCGCGCCACGTGGTCTGCCGCAGATCGATGTCTCCTTCCATATCGACCAGAACGGTCTTGTGGAGGTTACAGCGCGCGACCTCGGTACGGGGCGCGAGACCGCCGTGCAGGTGAATGCCGCGAGCGGGCTTTCGGAGGCCGACATCCATCGCATCGTCGATGAGGCCGATGCGCGTCGCATCGACGACGAGTCGCAGCGCGAGCTGGCCGAGCTCCGCAACAAGGCAGAGGGGCTCATGTATACCTCCGAGCGGAGCCTGCAGGAGTATGCCAGCGTGCTGCCTGCGTCGGACCAGGAGGCCGTGCTGTCGGCGCTGGCCTACTGCCGGCAGGTGCTTGACCAGCAGATGAGCGTCGAAGAGGTACGCGGCGCTCTCTCTGCGCTCGAGGATGCTGCCTATCGGCTTGCCGACGCGATGTATGCCAATCTGGGCGGCCAAGGCTGAGTCAACCCATGCCGCTGCGTGACCCTTACGAGATCCTGGGGCTGGCGCGCGGGGCGACGCTGGCGCAGGTCAAGCGGGCCTTTCGGCAGCGGGCGCGGCAGACCCACCCGGACGGGCGGGGCGACGATGCCTCCGAGGCGGCCTTCGACGAAGCGCGCTCCGCCTAC
>JBIIFW010000021.1:0-18445 GCA_044236985.1 Bradymonadia bacterium
ATCCGGCTGCTCGACGAACTCGCGATGGCGGCTGCCACAACGGGGAGCGACGCCAGCTCGCTCGACCTCGTCACCCGCCTCCACTTCACGCCGCGGGAGCTCGTCCTGGGCACAGAGAGGAGGCTCGCCTTTCCGCTCCACCCGCGCAGCGACGGAGCGACCCTGCCCGCGGGCGGCCGGACACTCGAGTTCACCTTCCCGCCCATGACGGCGGTGGGCGCGCGACTGCGTTGGGCCGGACACGGCTGGCAACGCGGCCGTGCACGCGGGGCGCTGGTGGTCGAGGTGGCGAGCTCGGAGATGCCGGCAGGGGCCGTGAAGGGTGACGATCTGCGGATCTCGCAGCCCATCTCGATGGTCGAGTGGCTCGGCGGCGGCGACATCTCCGTCTCCGCTCCGGAGGGGCGGGTGCTTGTGACGCTGGAGCCGCGCCACCCGACCACCACAAAACTCCGTCTCTCGGGACGAGGGCTGCCCCGACGCGAAGGCGGACGGGGCGACCTCATCGTGACGCTGCAGCCGCGTTGGCCACAGCCCGCTGATGCAGCGTGGCCGCGGCTCTTGGAGGCACACCGGACCTCTCATTCCGGCATGCTCGACATCTTCTCGACGCCTGCCGAGTCGGAGGAGCTGTGAGGCGGGCTGCACTGCTCGCCGCGCTGCTCCTTGTGATGCCGTCAGCCCACGCCGCGACGCCGCCTGGCCCCGCCGTTCCGGTCCTTGCGCTGCTGGCTCCGACCACGGGCAAGCAGGCCGCCATCGGAAAGCGGGTCGTTTCGCTCGTGTCGCTGGCGCTCACCGGAAGCCGCATCAGGGTGGTGGTCTTCGACACGGCGCCTTCTGCCCGCGCGGCGGCGGAGCGGGCGGTGGAGGCTGGCGCCTCGCTCGTGCTGGGCCCGGTAGGAGCGCTGGAGACGGAGGAGGTGGCGCGCGCGCTGGCACCCACCCGGCTGTCGATGCTCTCGCTCTCCGGTGTAGCGGGCAAGGGCCTGCCGCCCAAACGGTTGCGCGGCCGCACCGCACCTGCCGACGAACTCCGAGCGATCTGCGACAGGGTTGCTCCGCTCGACGGAGCGCGCATTGCGATGGTCGCGCCCGAGGGCGAGGCGGGTGACGAGGCGGTAGAGGCCTTCGCCGGCTGTCTCACGGGGCGGGGTGTTGCGCTGTCGCGTCTCGTTCGGTTCCCGGCGGCCCAGCGGGACTTTGGCCGCACCGTGGCAGCGCTGGAGCAGGGTAGCGCGCGTTTGCAGGCCCCCGCCCAGATGCAGGCGGGCTGGCCGCTGCCGCCTCGCGCGACGCGTGGCGCGGCTGCTACGAGCGGTCGCCCGACCGTGCTCGTCGCGGTCGCAACCGCAGGCCAAGGTGCGGCGCTCCTCCCTGCGCTGGGCGTGAAGGGTTGGTTCGATGAACCGACGCCGCTCCGGCTCTTCGGGACGGGGTCGTGGGAGGGGCCGGAGCTCGCCACCGCAGCCTCCTTCCTCGGCCATCTGAGCGTGGTCGAGAGCTGCCCGTGGAATGATCAACGCGATGCTTCCCGCGCATTCGTCGACCGGTTTGAGGGCGCCTTTTCGGAGCCTCCCACCCGGTTCGACGCCGAGGTCTACGATGCAGCGACCATGGCCGACCGAGGCAGAGCGTCGCTGCCTGCGGGCGTGGCGTCGCCCGAGGCCTGGGCCGCGGCGATCCTCGCGCAGCGAGAGGTAGATGGCGTCTGCGGGGCGCTTTCTTGGTCGCCCGAAGGGGTCCTGTCGCACCCGCTCCAGCTCTGGAGCGTTGATGCCGAGGGCGAGATGTTTCCGCGAGGCTCGGCGTGGGATGATTGATTCGCGCGTCGCAGTTCGCCACCCTGCGGACAAGCGTTGGAGAGCAGGATGCAGATTCGTTGCGAACATTGTGGTCACGAGGGCGAAGCCGCCGATGCGCGCAGCGTAGAGGGGGCGGTGTGGGTGGTCTGCGGTCGTTGTGGGGAGGCCTCTCCGTTGCTTCGGCCGACGAAGCCTGAAGCCCCTCCGCAGCCTGTCGCTAGCACCCGCTATGCGGCCACAGGCGCCCACGGCGCTGTCGAGCGGGTTGCAGTTGGTCCGCCGCCCAAAGCCGCGGCGCCCGCGGCCGATCTGCCCCCGCACAAGTGTCCCAAGTGTGGCCATCGGCAGGACGACGCGGTTGCCTGCCACAAGTGCGGGCTGGTCTTCGCAAACGCACAGAAGCGGAGGCCATGGGAGGAGGTTCCAGCCAACCGGAAGGTCGCCTATGGCCGCGTGGAAACCGCATTCCGTAGGCTGGTTGCAGAGGAGTCTGATGCCTCCGCACATGCAGATTTCGAGGCATTGGCCGTCAAAGAACAGGCGGTTGAGTACGCGATCCGGCTCTACCGCCACCACCTCGCGGACTACCCCGGCGACGAGACCTCTGCGGCCGCGCTGAGCGGGCTTGTACAGCGTGCGCAGATGGTCGCGCAGTCGCTTGCGCGCGAGCAGATCAAGACCACGGTCGGCGCCGCAAGCCGCTCTGTGAAGTGGGGCTTGGCCGCCGTGATCGTGTTGCTTTTGGCGGTTGCCGCTGTCTGGGTCGTCCGCCTCATGAAGGCGCAACAGCACCTGCTTCCGTGAGCCTGCTCGACGAGCATGCGGTCATCGAGCGGCTGACGCGCCGGCTGTCGATTGGGCGGTCGGGGCTCTGGAGCGTGGGGGATGATGGCGCGAGGCTCGCTGCGGAGGATCGGCTCGTTGTGACCGACGCCATGGTGCAGGGGCGCCACTTCGACCTCCGCTGGAGCAGCTGGTCGGATGTGGGCTTCAAACTCTTGGCGCGCAACGTGAGCGACATCTTCGCGATGGGCGGCCGCCCGACCGCAATGCTGCTCACGCTGGCACTCCCCAGCGATCTCTCCGCGGCGGCGCTCGATGCCTTTGCCGAGGGGCTCGAGGCTGCCTCGGCGTGCTGGTGCAACCCTGTGCTGATCGGCGGCGATACCACCTCGGTCGAGGGGCCGGCTGTGCTGACACTGACGCTCTTCGGCAAGCCCGGACCGCGCCTGCTCGCTCGGAGCGGTGGCCGCGCCGGAGACCGGCTCTGGGTCGACGGGCCGCTCGGTCTGGCGGCCGCAGGTCTGGCGCTTCTGGAGAGCGGAGCGCCGCACCGGAGCGAGGTGGCTGTTGCGGCACATCGCCGCCCCACCCCGAAGCCGCTGCTCCCGGGTGCCCTCCGTGCCGCTCACGCCTGCATCGACATCAGCGATGGCCTCCTGCTCGACGCATCGCGCCTCGCGCGCGCCTCGGGCTGCGGGCTCGTTGTGAGCGACCAGCTACCGGGCCGCGAGCAGCTCCTACACCTCGCCGCGGATGATCAGGCGCTGACGGCCTGGCAGCTTGCCGGCGGCGACGACTATGTGCGCCTCGTTGCGGCACCGGCCAGCCCGGGTCGCGGCTGGAGCCAGGTAGGGCGGCTCACAGCCGATCCAGGCTGCTTCGTCGAGCGAGCAGACGGCACGCTCCTCCCAGTCACACCTGCCGGCTACCTCCATCGGTTTGGTCAGCCATGACAAAGTTGCGCGACAGGGCAGCGGTCGTGGTAGAGGGCCTCCATGGCGGGGCGGTTCGACGAATGGTGAGGGCGGCGTGAGCAGCGAACGGACAAATCGTGGTGTCAGCGTGAAGCCGACCGGTAAGCAGGGCAAGAAGCCCGCGAAGTCTCCCGCCGCCTCGGCAGGCTGGGGCCGCAAGGTTGCGATCTGGGGGCTTGGCTCGCTCCTCGTGGCGGGGGCCGTTGGAGCTGGCGGCGTCGCAGGCCTCTTCTGGTACTGGGGGCAAGACCTGCCAGACATTCGCACCCTGCAGGACTACCGACCTGCGCAGACGACCCGCGTCTACGCAGCCGACGGACAGGTTATCGCCACAATCGTCGGCGACGATCTCATTCGGCGCACGGTGCTGCCCTTCGATGAAATCCCCATGGTCATGCGCAAGGCGCTCCTGGCCGCCGAAGATGCCAACTTCTACGAGCACGAAGGGGTGGACTACATGGGCCTCGTCCGTGCGGTGGTCAGGAACCTCCAGCGCGGAAAGTTGGGGCAGGGCGCCAGCACCATCACGCAACAGGTGGTGAAGAATCTAATCCTGACGCCTGAGCGCACCATCAAGCGGAAGATTCAGGAGGCGCAGCTCGCCGTCAAACTCGACCGCTATCTTCGCAAAGACGACATCCTCGCCATCTATCTCAACGAGGTCTTCTTCGGCGCGCAGGCCTACGGCGTGGAGGAGGCAAGCCGCTTCTACTTTGGCCACGGCGCCTCAGCGTTGACACTCGACGAGGCCGCGTTGCTCGCCGGTCTGGTGCAGTCACCCAACCGCTACAACCCCTTCAAGAACCTCGATGCAGCGCTCGGCCGTCGTCGCTACGTGCTCGGACAGATGAAGGAGAAGGGCTTTATCACCGCCGCGGAGTGGACCCAGGCCTCCGAAGCCAAAGTAACCCTTGTCGATCCCGCCAAGCGCGATGGCGCCGAGGGGGCCGCCCCTGATTATGTGGTCGCCGTGCGCGAGTGGCTCGACCGGGAGCTCGGCAAAGACAAGCTGCTTGGTGCAGGCTGGAGCATCTACACCCCGCTCGATCTCGACCTGCAGCGCGCCTCTGTCGCCGCTCTCCGCAAGGGACTCAGCAAGCACGACGCCGAGCACGGACTCGTCACCCCAAAGCGCACGCTGTTGAAGCCGGCCGACCGCGACAAGTGGCTGAGGAGCGCCAAGGCAGAGCACCACAACGGCGACCTCAAACCGGGCAAGCCGGCCGTCGGTATGGTCGACGCCATCGAAGGCGGAAAGGTCTGGATGCGATTCGGCCCCGAGGTCCGGCTTGAACTCAAGCTCGACCCGCTCATCCGATTCGCCAAAGATGAGGCCGACATCAAGGAGCGCTTCTCGGTCGGAGCTCTCTTCACGGTCGTGCGCCCCGTGGGTGGTCCGACGGGTGCCGACGCCCCCGTCCGGCTCGCGGGTGAGGCCGAGGGTGCCATCGTTGCCATCGACCCAGCGACCCGCGCTGTGCGTGCCATCGTGGGAGGCTATCAGGTCTCCGGCTCTGGCTTCCAACGCGCGATTGCCGCTCAGCGCCAGATGGGCAGCAGCTTCAAGGTCCTCGTCTACGCGCAGCTCCTCGCCTCGCGGACTGCGACCGCCGCCACCATCTACGCCGATCAGCCCGCAAGCTTCGTCATCGACGGGAGCACCACCTGGCGCCCCAAGAACTACGACGGCTCCTTCAAAGGGCTCATGTCTGTCCGGACCGCGCTCGCACAGTCACGCAATGTCATCGCGGTGCGCGCACTCGAGCAGGCAACCATCCCGGCTGTCATCAGCCTGGCCAAGAGCATCGGGTTTACCTCCGGCCTCACCAACAACCTGACGCTGTCGCTCGGCTCGGCAGAGGCCTCCCCCCTGGTAGCAACCAACGCCTTCGCTACCTTTGCCGCCGGGGGCAGCTACGAGCCGCCCGTCTTCGTCACAGAGATTCGCGGGCCGCGCCAGCTCGGCGATGACGGCGCCTCCACCGTCTACCAGCACGCGGCTGCGCCTGTTCGGGCCATCGACCCGGCCGTTGCCTGGCTCACCACCTCCCTGATGCGCTCTGTTGTGGAGGAGGGTACGGCGACCCATGCGAAGCGGCTCAAGGTCGAAATCGCGGGCAAGACGGGGACCACAAACGAGGCGCGCGACGCCTGGTTTGTCGGCTTCACCAGCGACCTCGTGATGGGTGTCTGGCTTGGCCGTGACGACAACGGCCCGCTGGGTCGCGGCGCGACAGGCGGCGGCAGCGCCGTCCCAATCTGGACCGAGGCGATGCGGGCAGCCATCGAGCAGCGGCGGCCGCCAGCCTTCGCGGCAGCCCCGGAAGGCATCGTCTCGGCCGTCGTCGATACAGCGACGGGCATGCTGGTGAGCGCAGAGACGAAGCGAAAGCGCACCGAGTTCTTCCTGGCGGGCACTGAGCCGACGGAGGCCGGCTCCACTGCGGGCGACCCATCGGTCAACGACCTCATCCTGCAGGGTGGCGCCGTTCAGGGCAGCGGCGAGCAGGTCGAACCGGACGACGGCTTCTAGGCAGGCCAACGAGGGGAGGGGCGGACTGTCCGTTCAGCCCTGCACTCGCTGCAGGCTGCAAACGCTCTGTTACCCCATCGAGAGCCACGTGGGTCGGTCGATACTGCTTCGCCCTGATGGACGAACAGCAGCGCGGCGCTCGCTGCCGCAGGCCCCGGCTTTCGCCTGCGATGCAGTGAGACTCATGCGCCACAGCGTAGGGTGGGCGCTTGCCTCGCAGAAGGAGGGCCTGCCAGACAGCTCGCCCTAGCGGCGGGCTCCCACGCCCGTTCAGACAGCGGAAGCACCGACGGCAGCGGAGCCGGAATCGTCAACGCGGGGGGCCAAAAACGCCGAAGGCCCGCAGAGCGGGCCAACGAACGCGCGGGCTGTGAGGCCCGAGCGGCTTAGAAGTCGATACCGGGCATGAAGACGTTGAGGCCCTGCATCATGCGCACGGAGTCGGCAAGGTAGCGCACATCCTCTTCCTGCGACTGGAGGTCGAAGAGGATGCTGTCGATGAGGCCCGGCACGAGCGAGTCGAGGCGGTTCACTGCCGAGCGGTCAAGGAAGCCTGCGCGGATGATGGCCTGGAACTCGGGGTCGCGGACGACCGACGAGAAGGAGTCACCCGAGGGGCCCTCGGTCGTGATGGCGACGTAGAGCTCCTCGAAGTCGCCTGCGCTGGCGCTGGCCGGGAGGTCAGTAAGCAGGGTCGAGATCTCGGTGAGCGAGTCCTTCTCGATCTGGAGCGTACCCATCTTCGCGAGCATGTCGTAGCCGATGCGGATCTTGTCCGAGGCCCGGTCGGTGGGGTCGAAGTCGGCAGGGATCTTCGTGGCGTACTGGATGCCCAGGTCGCTGGTGTAGGTGAACCACTCGAAGCCAGCCGGGAGCTCCCCCGTAGTGTCGCGAGCGACAACGTAGATGGCGGCGCTATCGAGCCAGCGCGAGCTGTAGGTCGACTGGAAGTAGGCGGTGGGGTAGAGCGTGCCGAGCGTCCGCATGTTGAAGTCGCTGCGGTTGTAGATGTCGGCGTAGGGGTTAAGGATCTGCTGGCCGGCAGCGCAGGAGGGACCGGCGCCACGGATGGCCGGGATGGGGTCGATCGTGACGGTACCATCTTCGTTGCGGGTCACGCAGCGGCCCACGTCATCGAAGTTCTCGGTGATCATACCACCCATGAACTTGGTGAGGTCGTCCGAGAAGACGATGTAGGGCGGGATGACGAAGCCCGACTGGTTGGAGTCGGTGTCGGCGCCGACAACCTCGACGTCGCCGCTCATCAAGGCGATCATCGCGGCATACTTGTGCCAGAAGTGAGACATGATCTCGGTGCCGAGGCCGAAGTAGGCGTCGTAGTAACCGATCTGGCCATCCTCGTTCTCCTTGAACTGCGCGAAGCTGTAGCGGGCGCCGTCCGAGAGGGTCACGTTGGTGTAGTCGTCGCCGTAGTAGCCCTTCTGTACGGCTTCGGAGGTCGAGGGCAGGCGGTAGTCATACTCGTAGGAGAGATTGACGAGCTGGCCCGTAACGTTGTCCGTCGCGTAGGTGCCGGGGCTGGGGATGGTGATGGCCTCAGCGATGAAGTTGATGGCTTCCTGCGCCGCGATCGAGGCCATGAGGCCGCCGTGCTCGGTGTTGTACCACTCGACGCCGCGGCCAGAGGCCTTGAGAAGCCAGAACTGGTAGGCGTTGAGGGCGGGCGTGAAGAAGCTGCTCATCGAGCCGGCGAAGACCGGGTAGATGGAGATCGCGAAGCCCGGACGCTCGCGGCGGAACATCGAGTAGACGTAGCGAGACTCGTACATCTCCTTGAGGTTGACGAAGTTCTCATACTCGTCGGCGCCGGAGTCGAAGACGCGGCAGTCGCTGGACGAGCCGTTATACTCATCCGAGCAGAACCGCATGCTGCGGTTGTACATGGGGGTCATGCCCTTGAGGTGGGCAAGGCCAGCCTTGAGTTCGGGAGCGTAGGCGAATGCCACGTTCGAGTTCGGGTCAATCGGAGCCGCATCGGTGTCGTAGAACATGATGGGGAGGGTGCTGTAGTGCCAGTAGTTCCACTGGTTGTCGCGGATCCGGTCGCCCTCGGGGTCGGTGTCGGTCGCGCCGGCAGCGGTGTAGGTGTAGTCGTCCACGTCGAGCATGGTGGTGACCTTGTTGGGCGAGCGGGCGATGGTGCTGCTGTCGAACGAACCAGTGACGGGGTCGAAGCTGGCGCGGACCTTGAGCTTGCTCGGGGCCTCGTTGAAGACCTCAACCATGTTCACGTAGGAGAAGGCGATGGCGGCGTAGTCGTACATGCCGAGGCCCGAGATGTCGGAGTTGGGCTTGCGCGCATACTCCATCGTCGAGGTGTAGGCGTACTCTGTGATGCTGTTGCTGAACTCTGTGCCATCGGTGAGGCGACCCTCGCGGATCTGCTGAAGCAGCGCGGGGCTCTGGGCGAGACGCTCGGCTTCGCTGCCGCCGCAAGAGGCGGGAGCCACGTCGCCGGTGGCGTAGCCGTCAACCTTGAAGGTGCGGTAGCCCGCGTCGTCGCAGTCCTCGTTGAAGGTCTCGTGACGAAGCGCCCAGTACTGAGGGAAGTAGTTCATCGCGTCGGACGAGGCGCGGAACTGATGGCGCATACCGACCGTGTGACCGATCTCATGCTCAAGCGTGGCGCGGTGCATGATGCCACGGACCCACTGCCACAGCTCGAGGCGGAGTGCCTCCCTGTCGCTGCCGAGTTCAGGGTGGCGCTCAAGGAGCCCGGCGCGGTACTTGGCAAGCTGGTAGGCAAGGCCGACCATGTCCGAGTCCCAGGCGCCGTCCATGAAGCAGAAGCTCTTCATGCCGAACTGCCGCTGGCGCTCGTTGATGCGGCGGCTAACCGCCTTGAGCGTGCCGAAGTCGATGGGCGACTCGAAGCTCGAGGCCATCGTCTGCTCTTCGTCGGTCAGCTGCTTGCCGGCCTGACGGGCGATCTCGGCGGCGGGGAAGATCTGCTTGAAGTCGGCGAGCTTGGCACGCTGCTCCACGGACGAGCCGCGGAAGACCTCGAGGGGCTCGCTCTGCATCGCGGTCTTGGCGCGGAAGAACTCGGGCTTCTGCTTAAGGATGGTCTTGACGCGGGGACGGTTCAGCACCTCGAGGTTGGTGCGCTTGGCCCGCTCGAAGTTCTTGAGGTTCTTGTTGATCTCGCCCTTGAGGTAGTTGAAGTACTTGGCCTGCCCCTCGTTCTTGAGGTTGCCGAAGTAGGCATCCGCCGGGAACTGGGCGCGGAGGCTCTCGAAGTACTCCTTCGTCGGCTTCGCGAAGCCAACATCCTCAGGCTCGAGCTCGCCGAGCAGGATCTGGAGGAGCTCGTAAACCCGGTTTGCAGACTCGTCGTAGTTCGCGCCGTTCATGTTGGCGTTGCCGCTCACGATCTGGGCGGTGAGGGGGTCTGCGGCGCTCGGGCCGTAGCCGCCCCAGGGTAGCGTGGTCTGGTTGTTGACCCAGTTGATGTAGCTGTAGCGAAGGTCACCAAGCAGCTTCTCTTTGCCAACCTGCTTGCAGATTCCCTTGGCATAGCCCTCGGCCGAGGCCTCAGCAGCAGCCTGCAGAAGGTCTGCGGCGGCGGGGTCCTTGAACTCGGCCTTCCAGCCGTCGATCGTGGGCTGGAAGTCGGCGATGTTGTCGAAGCCGGGGTTGAAGCAGAGGTAGAACATGCGACCGATCTGCTGCGGGGTCTTACCCTGCGCGGCGGCAACCGCACGCGCGAAGACCGCGCTCCACTGCTCCGTGGCACGGAAGGTGTCGTCGATCAGCGGGACCGGCAGCTCCGTGTTGAGGTAGTAGGCCAGCGGCTTGGGGGTGCGCTCAGCGATCGGCTTCACCGAGCCGTCTTCGTTGCGGTAGTTCTGGAAGATCTTCCAGTTGTTGGCGAGCAGCACCTTCGACGAGTCGCGGCAGCCGTAGAAGCGATCATAGACGCAGCGCTCGGTCCGGAAGAAGCCGAACTTGAGCATGTCGTACTCGTCATACTGACGGGCGATGTAGTCGTCGGTCGGGTCAATCTTGCGGAACGACGAACGGACCTCGATGGTCTCGGGGCCGCAGTCGGCGCCGTTGTTCGGGTAGCCGAAGTCGGTGATGCACTCGATCCAGGGCGAGGCGCTCACGTAGGTCGTGACGACGTCGAAGTAGATGACCTCGTTGTTCTCCGTCGTGCAGTCGACAGACTTGCCATCCTTGTCGGCGCACTCGGTCCGGAAGGTGACCTCCTTGCCGGAGTCCTGCGGGGTGACGGCGACTTGGCCCATCATCTCGATGCTCGGGAAGGGGTCCGACTCAGAGGAGATCTGGTTGTTGGTCCAGTCAACCCGGAGGTACTCGCGCTCATACCAGGGGCGGTCCGAACCGTTCTCCGAGATGGTGTTGGTGCGCTCGCCGGTGGAGGCGTTGTAGTCCCGCTGCACGTCGAACCACTGGCTCACGCGGAAGCTCACAATCGGCTGGCCATACTCGGGCGTAAAGCCCTGAACGCCCTGCTGGCTGGTCGAGATACCGATGACATCTTCATGGGTCCGGCGACCGATGAGGCTGTCCTCGGTGAACTCGAACCTGAGCTTCTCCATGTTGCCTTCAAGGCCCTGGAACATGGTGTAGGCGGTCGAGTTGGCATCAACCACCGTCTGGCGGAAGTACCACTCGCCCTCGAACATCTTCTTGGCGACCTTGTTGGGCTGCGTCCGGTCGATGTCGCCGGGGACCTCAGCACATCCGGCGAGGTAGGCAACGCCCACCAGCACCAGGCCCAGTTTACTCATCCGAATTCGACGCGACATGCTCTACTCCTTTCAAGGTGGCGTCAGGCGCCACGCAGACCGTTTGAAATGTTCAGAAACGTTGGATTAACAGGGTGCTAGTAGGAGGCGCGTACCGACAGGCCCACCGAGGTGTACCGAAGGTTGCCTGACTCGAGATCAAAGAAGGGGAAGGGCGTGCTCTTCTGGTCACGCGTCGTTGTCGGGTTCCTCGTAGTCATGGAGGCCGACAAACCAAAGACCTCGTTGATACGATAGGAGGCGTTGAAGCCGCCCGACATCGATTGGCCCTGCCTCGTCCCCGCGATGGAGTAGGTCGAGTTGCGCACGCTCTTGTCGGTCAGCGAGGGTACATCGTAGGCGTAGCTGTCGGCGAGGCCGAAGCTCATGCCGGTCGAAACGCCCGACTTGCCCCACTTGTAGCGGAGCGAGATGTCGTTGCTCACACTGTAGGAGGCGAAGATGCCTGAATCGAGGAAGACAGCCTTCTCTGCCGTCTTGTAGTTCTCAAGCGTGTCCGTGATGGTGTTGACCAGAGACTGCTCCCGCGACTCGGGGGAGGGCTGGAACACATTGCCACCGATCTCGTCCGGGTCGTCAACGATGAGCGATGCGTCGCGGTAGAAGTTCTTCGCGTAGCCGAGCGAGTAGCTCACGCTGACATTGCCGTAGGACCAGCCGAGATCGGTTCCGAGGCTTACATCGCCGTAGCGGTGCTGGAAGAGGTCGTCGGGTGTGATGCCAGCCGACGCGCCGCCGCTGAAGCTTATGCTCGCGCCGCTGTCGCCAAACTCGAAGCCGCTGTAGGAGACGCCGAGGCTCGGGCTCGAGAAGCAGAGGGTACGGAGGGCGTTGCCGTAGCAGCCGCCCGAGACCTGCGAGAGGTAGGCGGTCATGCCCGCATCGAGGCTCACACCGATTTCATCGTTAACGCTGTAGCTGGCGCTGAGCGAGTAGCTGTTCGTCACCACGTCGCTCGCGACATACTCGGGGCGGAAGATGGTGCCGAGCGAGCTACGGATGCCCACAGAGACCGTGATGTCGATGGGGAGAAACTTCTCGGCGGCGGTCACATCGGCCGTGCTGACGGTCGCGCCGGTCGCGGCACTCGCCAGGGTCGCCGTTGCTGCATTCACCACGGGCGCAATCTCTGGAGCCGGCGCAGGTGTAGCCTCAGGAGCTGCAAGGGGCGTCTCATCGACGCCGGAACCCTCAGCGGATGCAGGTTCGGTCGGCTCAGGCTGGCCGGAACCTTCAGCGGATGCAGGTTCGGTCGGCTCAAGCTGGCCAGAACCCTCGGGAGCAAGCTCGTCTGCACTGGCCAGGGCCGGGGCAATGAGAGTGAGGGCAAATGCTACACGACGAAAGTAGGCCACGAAGCCTCCTAGAAATTCTTGCTGCGATGTCGCGTTCCAGATGGCGCAGTGACTGCGGGCGGGACCAAGAGAGGCGTTCTGGCTGCAGGACGAGGGCTGCAGTTCCTTCATCTCGCCGACACTCTCTCGCCACGGACCTAAGTCTGCGCGAAGAATTTGGCTAGCCTCCTCTCGATCGACCGTCAACGGGACTTTACGTTGAACAGGTTTGGTCGCCAGCGTGAGTCGGAGGGCGTCACCGCGGGCTCAGCCGGGAAGGTGGATTTTCGGCTTCTCAGGATGCTTCTGGTAGAAGATGACCGTTCGGCCCACCCAGGCGATCGCATCCGCCTTTGTCTTTTCGTGAACCCAGAGGGCGAAGGCCTCGCGGCTCACGGGAGCGGCGTCGAGAAGTTTCACCTTGATCAGCTCGTGGTCAATCAGGCCTCGCCGAATCGCGGCAATCAGGCCGTCGCTCAGCCCACCACGACCAACCATCACGATGGGCTTTACCTCATGCGCGAGCCGCCGGAGCTTCTCGCGGTGAAGGGCCGTCCGCTTCGGGCTGAGCTTGAGAATGAGGGCGCCGCGGGCCAGGCCGGCGACGGCCGCTTCGAGGCGATCCACCTCAGGATCGGGGGGCGCAGAGATGGCTTCTGGCGTCGCCTCGTCTGCGTCGGCGGGGGTCTCTTCGGGGCGTTCGGACATGCGGGTTGCTCTGATTGGGAGGTCCGCGACGGCGGCGCGCGGGGGCCGTCTGGTAGTCTGTTGAGGCCAGCCGCACAAGCAGAGGCGAAGGTTGCGAATGGGAGATGTCTGGGTCTGGCGGCGCGGAGCGGCCAACTTTTGGGGTGAGGCGCACCCATCGCGCTACAGAAACATCTGATTCCGTGGCATCTCGCGCATGGGTCGTCTAGAGCGTTCGCCGCTCCAGAGCGGAGCACAGGAAGGCTTGGTCATTGAATCTCGAAAACCTCCAGAAAATCCGTAGCGTCGGTCGCGACGAACTTGGCGAAGTTCATGTCTGCGAGCTGACTGGCTTTGCGGGCCAGATCGCCCTCAAGGAGTTCGACGCGTGGACCCTGGCCGATGAGGCGGGCCGAGAGAAGTACCGCGAAGCGGTCGAACGGCTCATCGCCTCTCCTTCGTCCAGGTCTCCTCGGCTGCTCGCCTTGGAGATTGGTGATCAGGGGGCGCGACAGGCAACCGATTGGGTCGATGGCGCCTCGCTCACCTCCATCGTCAGCGTCAAGAAAGGGCTCTCCGGCGACCAGGCCAGCGAAATCTGCCTCGGTATCCTCGTTGCGCTTGAAGACCTTCATGCGAAGGTCGGTGCCCACGGAGCCCTTACGCCTAACAAGGTGCTGCTCACGCAGGGTTTGAACGCAGACGGTGTAATGGTCACCGACCCATGCCAGCACCTGCTCTACAGTGTCTCCGACCCGCTGAAGGTCGTCACCGAGACGCCTGAGCGGTTCGTCGGGCAGCCGGCCTTCCTCTCGCCGGAACAGGTGGAGGGCCAGCCCCCGACCGTCGCCTCCGACATCTATGTCGTCGGTCTCATCCTCTATTACATGGTCACCGGCGTGAGCCCCTTCGCCTCCAGCTCTGCGACCCGCACGCTCCGACGCCAGATGGCGGAGCAGCCGCTGCCCGTCGCGCTCGCCAAGGCCTCCGTCAAACTCAGCCCGGCCATCGAGAACGCCATCACGACGGCGCTCCAGAAGGACCCTTCGCAGCGGTTCTCCTCCGTTGCTGCCTTCCGTGCGGCGCTCTCCGACGAGCACACGGTCTCGGACGCTGGCGCGCGGACCTCCAGTGGTGCCGGCATCGAGGCGATCAGCGGATCGTTCCTCGCAGTGCTTGAATCGAGCCTCGCCCCCGCGGCCCCCTCCGTGCGGCAGACCGGGCAGATGGCTGCCATTTCGAAGAAGCGGAAGAAACAGACCACCGCTCCTTCTGTGGTTGTGAACCTTGACGACGCGACGCCCTCTGCGCCGGCTCTCCCGGCGGAAGATGTGCCGGTCATCGACGACACCGACCCTCGCTCCCCCGTGGCACCCGTAACGCCATCGTCGCTGCCCGCCGACCCTGCAGGCGAGGCGGCTACTCCGCCGGAGGCGCGGTCATTTGTCTCGAAGATGACGCCTCCGCCCGTGGCCGATGAGGTGACGCAAAGCGAGCCACCGGCACGCGTCGGCAGCGAGTCTGCTGCCTGGCGCAACGAGGCCGGCGGCGACTGGTTCGATGTCGGCGAAGACCCGTCTAGCTTCACCGATCACCTCGCCGAGCGTGAGGCCCAAAGCCACCGGGCCGGCGCAGGGATCCCACCGGGAGCGAAGGTCGTGATTGGCTTGGTGCTCTTGGCGGCCTTGGGATTGCTTGTACTCTGGCTCGCAAGCAGCGCGGGCTAGTCGAGCGACGCGCCCACGGGCTGGTAGAGCAGCTCTTCGCTGATGTGCGGGCCGTGCATGGTGGGGTCCTTGGAGATCGAGACCCGGTCGCGCACGGGGCGGGCGCGATACTTGGACTTCTTCGACTTGGCGACATCGACCCAGAGGTAGGTTGACTCTCTTGCGTCGAGGTGAACGAAGCCGCTGTGGGGATAGACGCCGACGCCCACGCGGGCGAAGGTGGCCTCTGCAAAGGCGGTCAACTGCTGGAGCGAGACGCCTTGCATGTTGAAGTCACAGGCCCTGCCCTGACCATGACGGGAGCCCTCGCTGGCATTGAGGAAACGGGTGCGGTATCCGCTCACCACCCGCAGCTCTCCATCGAAGTGCTGGCCTACGAGGTAGAGCATGGCGAGCAGCCGGGTGTCGATGGAGCGGGTGCTCCGATTGCGCTGGTCGCGGAGAAGATGGGATGCCTGGCGAACGCCCTCCTGCGTCATGCGGCCCGCGCGGTCGTAGAGCTGGATGCGTGCTCGTTCGCGGGTGTTGACCGAGTAGAGCCGGAGTTCACCGGGTTTGACCTGGCTCCGGTTCTCGGCCGCCAGCCTGCGCTGGATGCTCACAGGGCGTGGCTGGGGCTCGGGCGCGACCTCAAGGCGTGCGAGGTTGAGCGCCTCATCGACGATGAGCCAGGCACCGGTGAGGGCGTCCATCCGCGGCCCGCCCGAGCGCAGCGCAGGCAGCGAATCTTCGGGGTTGGTGACGCCGGTGGATGAGCGGTCGAGGGCGGCGTGCAGGCAGCTGACGGCGTCGCCGCAGGTGGCAGGCGCCGGGGGGAGAAGGTCGTCGATGTTGCCCGAAAGCGGCGCCGCGGAGACAGGTCCCGAGAGGAGTGTTGCAGCGAGCATCAGCAGGGCAGCGAGGGTCTGAACGCGTAGGCCCCTCATGCGTTGCGAGAGGCCGGGTGGAGGCGCTCGAAGAGCAGCGCTGCGAGCTCACGGTAACTCTTTGCCCCGCGCGAGTTCTTGTCGTGCGAGAAGATGTCGAGCCCGACCGACTGTGCCTTGGCGAGGCTCGTCGTGACGCCGATGCGAACAGGCAGGATCGCCTCAGCGAACTGTGAGGAGAGTTCGGCCAGCACGGTGTCGTTGAGGGAGCCGTTCCGCGTATCGACGCGGGTGAGCACGATGCCGGCGAGGTCGAGCGCCGGGTTGAGCCGGGTGCCGATGGTGGAGAGGGTTCGGATAAGTGACTCGACGCCGCGGACAGCCAGCGGAGAGAGGTCGCAGGGCACGAGCACGAGGTCGGCTGCGGTCAGCGCTGCGACAGAGAGGTTGCCGAGGTTGGGCGGGCAGTCGAGGAGGATGAGATCGTAGCGGGTGCGTGCGACGCGGAGAGCGTCACGAAGCAGCATCTCCTTTCCGATGCGTGAGCCGATGATGGATTCGGTCTCGGCGAGCCTGGTGTCGGCAGAGGTGATATCGAGCCCATGAAGCCGGGTCGGGACGACGATATCGAGCAGGTCGGCATCTCCACGGTCGTCGAGCAGGACGGTGGATATGGCGCCTCCTCCCGGCTGCAGCAGGGCGCTGAGTGCGGCGCGTACATGGCCCTGCGGGTCGAGGTCGAGCAGCAGGACCTTGCGCTTGTGGATGGTGGCGAAGGCCGCAGCAAGGTTGACGGCGGTGGTGGTTTTGCCGACGCCGCCCTTCTGCGATGCGATGGCAATCACCGTCGCGTGGCGGTTTCCGTTGGCGTGCCTTGCGGGACGCTCCATGACGCGACGGAGGCCGTCGCGAAGCAGACTGCGCATCTGGGTTCCTCTCCGAAAGATGGTGCCAACTGTGGGGGATTGAGCTGGGTGTCAAGCAGCAAGTGCGTCGGCAGCCCGAAGCAAGTGCGTTGGCAGCCCGTGAGCCAGTTTGCAGACTGCGGGTTGCAGTTGCGTGGCAGACAGGTAGAATAGCGGATTGAAAGGCAGAGATTCCTCGAGAGCTTTGGCTCTCCTGTTGCGAGGCAGGCGATGCAGATTCGTTCCCTTTATCCGTTTATTGCACTGGTCGTCTTGCTCCTCTCGTCGGGGCTCGCCGCCTGCAGCAGCGACCCCGCCTGCACGACCAGCACAGACTGTGACCGAGGCAAGGTCTGCGACAATGGAAACTGTGCCGTCTTTGCCTGCACGGGCGACGATGGTTGCGCGAACGAGGATGCGGCGGGCTTTCAAGAGTCCTGCGCCTTCCTGGGCAGCGACGGGAGCTTTGATCCTTCGGCAGCTGGTGTGTGCACATCAGAGGAGTGCCAGAGCGACCGCGAATGCGAGGCCGGAACCAGCTGCGTCCGAGGCGTCTGTTACGCGGGCGCGGACCTCTGTGCCAGCGTGACCTGCGCTGCGGAGCAGACCTGCAACGCTTCGACTGGCCAGTGCGAAACGGTCGTCAGCGACCGCTGCCCCGACGTCTCCTGCCCGACGGGCCAGACCTGCAATGAAGCGACCGGCGCCTGCGAAACGGTCGTCAGCGATCCCTGCGCCGGCGTCTCCTGCCCGACGGGCCAGACCTGCAGCCCCGGGACCGGGCTCTGCCAAGACAACGTTGCTGCAGGCAACCTCTGCGCCGCCTGTACGAGCGACGCAGCCTGCACGAACGGCAAGTGCGTCACGCTCGCAGCCGGCAGCTTCTGCGGCCAGAGTTGCACCGCCACCACCGATTGCGGCACAGGGTTCACCTGCTTCGACTTCTCCGGCACAATCGGCAAGCAGTGCATCCCCCTGTCGGGCCGTTGTGATGACTGTAACGCGCAGGGCTGCAGCGACGGTTCCTACTGCGAGGTCAACACGGGCAACTGCCGGCCGGCGACGCCTTCGTGCGGCACTTGCCTCAACGACCTCCAGTGTGGCGCCGGCGCCGTCTGCGCCCAGCTTGGCACGGGCCGCGTCTGTCTCGACAGCTGCACGGGCGGCGGCTGCGAGTCCACCTACACCTGCAGCACCACCGCCGTGCCGGGCAGCCAGCTCTGCGCGCCCTCCACGGGCTCCTGCACCACCTGTAACCTCACTGCCGGCTCCTGCACCGGCGGCACGCCCGTCCTCGACCCCATTGCCTGCCGCTGCGTCGGCTGCGTCTCGGCAACCGACTGTGATGCCGGCGAGACCTGCACCGCCTCTGGTCAGTGTCTGGCCCAGTCTGGCAGCTGCACCACCTCGACGGACTGCGGCGCTACCGGCTACTGCGTCGAGGGCTTCTGCGTCGACTGCCTGACCGCCTCGGACTGCGCCGGAAGCGACCTCTGCGTGCGCGGTGCCTGTGCCCCCTGCACCTGCCCCACGGGTCAGATCTGCGACCGCACGGGCGCCTGCGTGGACCAGCCCACGGGCGGCTGCGAAGACGATGTGCAGTGCATCCAGCAGGCGCAGGCGCTCGGCGATTCGGGCACGGGCGCTACCTGCGACACCGCGACGGGGGCCTGCTTCATCCTCTCCGTCTGCAACCCGACAGGCGGCCTGGGAACCCCCTCGCGCATCGACCCCTTCAACGCGGACTGCCCGGGCTCCACCACCTGTACCTTCGACATTCTGAGCAGCACCGGTCGCTGCAACAACTGCGCTTCTGCCGCGGACTGCCGCACCGGCGAGAGCTGCTACGACTGCACAGGGACCACGGTCTGCGTAGATGCAGCCACGCTCGGTATCTTCGGCGCCTTTCTCTGCACGCTGCTGTAGCCGCGGCTATTCGCCCGAGGCAGCCGGCTCGCCGCGACGGGCCGCGTTGACGCCATGCCAGAGTTCAGCCGACCTGTCGGCCGCAGCCTTCGCAACGCTGTCGTTCGCC
>JBIIFW010000012.1:0-22092 GCA_044236985.1 Bradymonadia bacterium
GGGGGTCACAAAGCGGGCGAGTTCTCGGAGGCGGGCCTCCGGTTGATGGTTGCAGAGGATGAAGAGGCGGGCCTCGCCAGGCAGGGTCTGTTTGGGGCGCACGAACTGCGCCTCGCCGAGGTAGCTGTTGAACATCTCCAGTGAGAGGTGGCCGCTACAGAATTCTACCGCGACGTGGTGGCCAGCGAAGAAGGGGCGGAAGGGGCCCCAGATGGGAGAGCGGGCCGCTCTGCCCCAGACGACGAGGTCGATGAAGAGGCTGTTGCGGGGCACCACATACTGCTCGAGCACGGCGCCTGCCGGCAGACCTGCACGTGTGACGGTGACGCTCCGCCGCTCGTGCGGGTTGCGTTCGGTTCGAGGTGGGGCTGGAGGTGGGGCTGGAGGTGGGGCTGGAGGTAATGGGAAGGGTGGGCGCGACATGTGACCTCACGAGGGGTGATGGTCAGTTATCGGCGTCTGTGGCCCGTTGTTGCGGAGGGGCCTGCAGATTTTTGGAGGGTGCGGGACAAGGGTTCGCAGCGGTGGGTTGCGCCACGATTCAACGACCGATGCTGAGGCGCCCGCGCGACCCTCCGGACCGGCGGTTCGGCCCCGCCCTAAGGGACGATGGCGGCGGGGCGGAGACGGACCTCGACGACGAGGTTGTAGCCGTCGAGGGTTCCGTCGCCGTTGAGGTCGGCGTTGAGCGGCGTGTTGTTGCAGTCGAGGATGTCTGCCAGCCGCCACTCGCCCGAGGGTGACTCGAAGGTGGGCTGGCTGCAGAGCAGGGCGCGGAGCGGTGTGAAGGAGGCGTCGGCACCCAGTACCCGGCTCTCCGTTTCGGTGCGCGAGACGACGCCACGGAGGGTTATGCTGGGCGGGCCATCGGGGCCGAAGGGGCGGAAGGCGGCGACGACATCGAGAGCGTTGAAGCCGAAGCGGTAGGCCTCGGGGGGGCGTCCGGGCAGGGTGAGGGTGGCGGTTGTGTCAAGGCGGTAGGTGAAGGGTTCGCTGTCCCACTGCCAGCCTGCGAGCGGCGCCTCGGGCTCGGGGAGGGGGTGGAAGCGGAGCGGCTCGAGGGCGGTCGGGTTCTGCCAGGCCACCTCGATGGGGAGCGTGGCCTCGGAGCGGATGTCTGCGACACCGTAAACGGCATCCTGCGGGCTCGCGCTTGCCGCGTCGGTCTGGACGACGAAGAAGGCGAGGCCCGGCGCGAAGGTGCGGAGCAGGTTGAAGAGGCGTGAGAGCTGGGCCGGCTCGGCGAGGGTGAAGCGGTCGTCTGCGAAGGTGAGGCTGCCTATGGGGAAGCGGCAGAGACCCTCGATGCACTGGTAGGGCGATTCGCAGCTGGTGCCCGACGAGCAGCCGGTGCCGGCGTCGGCGGTTGGTGTGGTGTCTGCATCGCCGGAGCCGTCTTCGGGGACCGCGGTGTCTGCATCGCCGGAGCCGCCTTCGGGCGTGGCGTCCGAGCCTTCGTCGGGTGTTGCATCGGAGCCTTCGCCGGCGGTATCGGGAGGCTCGACCGTGTCTGCGATGGAGGCTGCATCGGAGCCTTCGCTTGCGTCTGCGTTGGGCTCGGCCGAGACGGCGGTGAGGGTGTCGCTGCCGCAGGCCGCGAGCAGGAGCAGGGTGAGGTAGGCGAGGGGGCTGGGCCTGATTGTCATGCTGCACCTTGCGCGGGGATGGATGAGGTATGCCGCGCGGCGGCGCGTGGGGCAAGGCCGCAGTTGGAGGGGTGGCCGATGCGCCGCCGATGGGCTAGGCGGGAGGCAGTGTTGAGAGCAGCGAGGAGCGCGCATGAGTGTGGCAGAGCGTCAGGCGGAGATTGTGGCAGAGTTCGCGGGGATGACCGACTGGAAGGCGCGCTATCGGCGCATCATCGAGATCGGACGGGCGCTGCCGCCGCTGGCGGAGGAGTTCCAGACGGAGAACTTCAAGGTGAAGGGGTGCCAGTCGCAGGTGTGGCTGCATGCGCGGCAGGAGAATGGCCTGGTCTTCTTTGCGGCGACGAGCGATTCGGACATCGTCCGGGGGCTGGTGGCGCTGGTGGTGAAGGCCTACTCGGGCGCCTCACCCGATGAGGTGCTCGCGCAGCCACCGAGCTTCATCGACCAGATTGGGCTCGGCGAGTCGCTAACGCAGGCACGTGCAAACGGGCTCTCTGCGATGGTGAAGCAGGTGAAGCTCTACGGCGTGGCCTTTAAGTCGCTGAACACGCCTCGGTAGAACGGTTGGTTCTTGGCGTTCGCGCCGCTCTTCTCGTAGTGTGGACCAACCGGCAGGGCCGGCAGAGAGTGTGCAACATCAATCGGTCGGCGCAGACGGGCTGATCAGGGAGCGTAGCCATGAAGGCAGTCATCAAGCAGGGATTGGGTTGGGCGGTGCTCGCGCTCGTGGCGGGTTGTGCAGACGCGGGCTCGTCGACGCCAGAAGCCGATGTGGCGGACGCGACAGACACAGCAGACGCGACCGACAGCGCAGGCTCTGCCGACACCGTTGAGTCGGCCGACACGGCAGTGGACACAGAGACCGATGCAAGCGGCCTAGCCTTCGGCGAGCCCTGCACAGTTGCGACGGAGTGCGCTTCGCGTGTCTGTCTCGACTATCCGGAGGATGGTCAGCCCGGCATCTGCAGCAACCGGTGTGGCGACTCTACCCAGTGCCCGCCCGAGTTTGTCTGTGATGCGCTCGATCCCAACGCGACCGACGTTGAGATCATCTGTCTGCCGATCAACAGCTGCTTGGATGGCGACGATGATGGCTTCGGCTTTGGGCCTTCCTGCCGCGGCGCGGACTGCGACGACTCGACGCGCTCGCGCAACCCGCAGGCCTCAGAGATTTGCGATGGCGCCGATGATGACTGCGATGGCTTGGTGGACGACAACGCGACCGATGTGGGTCAGAACTGTGCAACGGGCTTCTCGGGCGAATGCGCGGCAGGCCGGACGGTCTGCTCGTCGGGTCTGGCAGTCTGCGAGGCGAGTTTCACCCCTGCAGAGGAGAGCTGCGACGGTCGCGACACCGACTGCGATGGCCTGACAGACGAGGGCGAGGATGGCCTCCCGCTCGCAAGGACCTGCTACGATGGCCCCACGGAGACGCTCGGCGTTGGCGCCTGCGTGCAGGGCGTGCAGACCTGTGATCGATCGGCCTTCGGCTCCTGTGTGGGTGCCGTGCTTCCGCAGCCTGAGACCTGCGACGGCATCGACAATGACTGCGATGGCGAGATCGACGAGGGGCTCGCGCTGGTGCCCTGGTTTGTGGACGCGGATGGCGATGGCCAAGGCAACCCTGCGCTTCCGCCTGTGGAGTCGTGTGGGCTTGTGCCGGGGCGCGCGCTGGTAGCCGATGACTGCGACGACAGCCGCGCCACCAGCTTCCCCGGGGCCGCGGAGATTGTGGGCGACGAGATCGACCAGGACTGCGACGGCGCCGAGCTCTGCTTCGCCGATGCCGACGGAGACGACTTCCGGACCGCAACGACCGTCCGTTCGCTCGACCTCGATTGCACCGACCTCGGCGAGGCGGCGCGGACCGTTGCCGCCGTGGACTGCAACGACAGCAACGCCTCCATCTATCCCGGCGCCCCGGAGATCACGGGCAACGAGGTGGATGAGAACTGCGACGGCCAGGAGCTCTGCTACGTGGATGCAGACAACGATGGCTACCGCCTCGACACCACGGTGCTGTCGAACAACCTCTCCTGTGCGAATGATGGCGAGGCGCCGGTGGCCGATCCGCGCGGTGATTGCGACGACCTTGATGCCCGCCGTCGGCCCGGCCAGTCGGAGATCTGCAACGGCGTGGATGACAACTGTGACGGGAGCGTCGACGAGGGAGTTGCGGCCATCGCCTACTACCTCGATCGCGACGGCGACGGGTTTGGAGATTTCGCGGAGTCGCCTGTGCTCCGTTGCATTGCGCCCGTGGGCTATGTGGACAACAACCTCGACTGCGACGATCGCGCTGTCTCGGTGTCGCCGAACGGCGTGGAGACGG
Source organism: Bradymonadia bacterium (assembly GCA_044236985.1). Taxonomy (GTDB): domain Bacteria; phylum Myxococcota_A; class Bradymonadia; order REDH01; family REDH01; genus CAIWGR01. Next base: position 3,982 of record JBIIFW010000012.1, read on the forward strand.
TGGGCGACGGCGTGGATCAGGACTGCGACGGTCGGGAGCTCTGCTTCGAGGACGCCGACGGTGATGGTTTCCGGTCAGAAGCCAGCTTCCTCTCGTCGGACCGCGACTGCGCCGATCCCGGCGAGGCCTTCCGCTATATGCCGGCCGGCGATTGTGATGACACGGCGTTCACCAGCTATCCCGGCGCGGTGGAGGTTGCGGGCGACTCGACCGACAGCTCCTGCGACGGTCAGGAGATCTGCTTCGTGGATGGAGACGGTGATGGCTTCCGCTCGGAGTCGACCATCTTCTCGATCGACATCTCCTGCCTGCTCCCGGGTCTGGCGCGGGCGGGCGACCCCGCGAACGACTGCAACGATCTCGACGACACCATCAACCCCGCCGCGAGCGAGAGCTGTGACCTGGTGGATGAGGACTGCGATGGCGCGATCGACAACGGCATCGCGACCACGAACTACTACCCTGATCGCGACGGCGACTCCTTCGGCGACGCCACTGCGGCGGCGCTTGCCCGCTGCTCGCCGCCGCCCGGCTATGTGACCAACCGGCTCGACTGTCAGGACCTCGATGTTTCGGTGCGGCCGGGTGCGACGGAGACGATTGGCGACGAGATCGACGAGAACTGCGACGGCGTTGAGTTCTGTTTCGTCGATAGCGATGGCGATGGCTACCGTCCGACGGGCAACACCATCGTCGTTTCTGTGGATGCCGACTGTCGCGACTTCGGCGAGGCGCGTCGCGTGATGCCGCAGGGCGACTGCAACGACTCGAACTTCGCCGTGAAGCCGAGCGCGACGGAGCTGCCGGCAGATGGGGTGGACCAGGACTGCAACGGCCAGGAGCTCTGCTACGTGGATGCCGACAACGATGGGTACCGACCGCCGACGATGGCGCTGGTGGTGTCGTTCAACCTCTCCTGCGTGGATGTGGGCGAGACGACGGGCCTGGCGCCCGCGACCGACTGCAACGACAACAACCAGGTCATCAACCCGGGGATTTCGGAGATCACGTGCGACGGCATCGACCAGAACTGCAACGGGCTGCTCGATGAAGGCGTCTGCGACTAACACATCGCGAGTGCATCAGGTTCTCGATCACGACAGGAGATGAGATGGAGCAAGTAGCTGCGATCACACGCACCCGGTCTTGGCTGTTCAGCGCGGGTCTGTTCCTGCTTGCGGCCTGCAGTAGCGACACGACGGCCTCTTCGGCTGGAGAGACGGGCGGGAGCGACAGTTCGGTCACCGACACGGCGGTCGATAGCGGCGCTGACGGCAGTGCGACGGACAGCGGCGCGTCCGACAGCGGTGATGATTCGGCAGACAGTGGTGCGACCGATACGGGTGGCACGGATACAAATCAGCCGGATGCGGGAACGGTCGAGAACGGGCAGCCCTGCACGGCAGATCAGGATTGCGTCGCGGGCCTCTGCGTCGGCGTACCAGGTGTTGCGGGTCAGTCGGTCTGCAGTGTCATCTGCCGCACGGATGCGGACTGCGCCGAGGGGCTGGACTGCGTTCCTGTGACGGTGGGCAGCGACGGTATCTCAGCCTGTCTGCCGGTCGACACCTGCCTTGACGGCGACGGAGATGGGTTTGGTCTGGGTGCAGCCTGCCTGGGGACGGATTGCGACGACACGGCTGCTACCATCAACTCGCGAGGAGAGGAGCTTTGCGACGGCGTGGACAACGACTGCGATGGTCTGGTGGATGACTCACCCATCGATGCTGGCCGCGCCTGCGAGACGGGCTTCGCCGGCGGCTGTGCGCAGGGCCTGACGGTCTGTGAGGCCAATGCGATCTTCTGCCAGCCTAGCGTGGCTCCGAGTGCTGAGGTCTGCGATGGCATCGACAACGACTGCGACGGCGCCGCCGACGAGGAGGAGTCGGGCGAGCCGCTCTCGCGGCGCTGCTACGACGGCCCAGCGGCAACGGACGGAGTAGGTCTCTGTGGTTCAGGTCGGCAGTCTTGCTCGGCCGGCGACTTCGGCGGTTGCCTTGGACAGGTGCTGCCCAGCGCCGAGATCTGCGATGACCTCGACAACGACTGCGATGGTGTGCCGGACGACGAGACGACCGAGGTGAATTGGTATGTCGACGCAGATCGTGACGGGTATGGAAGCGCGACGGCGCCGCCGGTCTTCTCCTGCGTCCGGCCGGAGGGGTATGTTCTCAACGCCGACGACTGCGACGACTCGCGTGCCTCCGTTAGCCCGCTGGGCGTGGAGGTCGCGGGCGACGGCATCGACCAAGATTGCGACGGCACGGAGGACTGTTTTGTGGACATGGACAGCGATGGCTTTGCCTCGACCTCCGTGGTCCGATCGGCCGATACCGACTGCTCGGATCCGGGCGAGGTCGACGGCTCGATGCCCGGCGGCGATTGTGATGATGCGGACGGCCAGACCTACCCAGGCGCCTTTGAGATTGTGGGCAATGAGGCCGATAACGACTGCAACGGCGCCGAGATCTGTTTTGCCGACCGTGACGGCGACGGTGTCCGGACGACGGAAGAGGTCCTTTCGGACAATGTCGTCTGCACCGACGCCGGCGAGGGACGTCTGGCGGGGCCAGCAGGGGACTGCGATGATCGTGATCCTGCGATTCGCCCTGGCCAGTCCGAGATCTGCAATGGCGTGGACGATGACTGCAACAACGAGATTGACGATCGGATCGCCTTCCGCCGCTACTTCCTCGACCGCGATGGCGACGGTTATGGGGCGACCGGGAGCGAGCCGACGAGCAGCTGCGCGGTGCTCGATGGTTACGTGGAGAACGACCAGGATTGCAGGGATGAAGATGCGGGTGTGAAGCCGGGCGCCGAGGAGCTGACGGGCGACGGCCTGGACCAGAATTGTGACGGCCGCGAGCTCTGCTTTGTGGATGGCGACAACGACGGATTCCGGACCGTGTTCAGCGTGGCCTCGATCGACACCGACTGCGACGACGATGGCGAGGCGCTCGCCGCTGCACCCGCGACGGACTGCAACGATGCGAACCGGCTCATTCGTCCCGGCGCGACCGAGCTTCCCGGTGACGGCGTGGACCAGAACTGTGATGGTGGCGAGATCTGCTTCGTAGATGCCGATGCGGATGGCTACCGGCTGGAGACGACGGTCGTGTCTGCAGATGCGGCCTGTGACGCTCCGGGCGAAGCGCGTTCGACCGCTCCGACGGGGGACTGCGATGACACCAACCTCTCGGTCCGTCCCGGCGCTGCGGAACTTTGCAACGGCGAAGACGATGATTGCGACGGAACGCCCGATGACGGGCTCTCGACCGTGGATTACTATGCAGACGCAGACGGCGATGGCTTTGGCGATGCGGGCGCAACGGCGGTTGCATCTTGCAGCAGCGTTGCCGGCTCTGTGGCGAACAATCGTGACTGCGACGACGGGTCGAGCGCGATCTCGCCGAGCGCGACGGAGCTGGCCGGCGACGGGGTTGACCAGAACTGTGACGGCCGCGAGCTCTGCTTTGTGGACGCCGATGATGATGCCTACCGCGCTGGCGATTCGGTTGCGGTGTCGGACGACGCGGACTGCACCGATGCAGGTGAGGCTGATGCTGGCGATCCGCTCGGCGACTGCAACGACAACGCTGCCGCTATCTCGCCGCTTGCGACCGAGCTGCCGTCCGACGGTGTGGATCAGAACTGTGACGGCCGTGAGACCTGCTTTGCTGATGCCGATGGCGATGGCTACCGGCCGGACGCGCTGGCGGTGGTCGCGTCGGACAACCTCGGCTGCGCCGATGCGGGCGAGGCGACGGCTGCGGCTCCCGTTGGAGACTGCGACGACGCCGACGCCTTCAAGAACCCCGGCCAGGCGGAGCGTTGCGATGGCATCGACAACAACTGCAACGGGAGCGCGGACGAAGATGTCGTAACCCAGTCCTACTACGCCGACGCGGATGGCGACGGCGCGGGCGACGCGTTGGGCACCCCCGTGGTGAGTTGCTCCGCGCAGCCGGGCCGGGTGGCGAACAGCCTCGATTGTAACGACCGTGACGACAGCGTGTTCGGCGGTGCAACAGAGGTGGCGGGCAACGGCGTGGACAATGACTGCGACGGCGAGGAGCTCTGTTTTGCAGATGAGGATCTCGACGGGTTCGCATCGTCTGCGACGCTTCCGTCGAGCGATGTGACCTGTACCTTGCCGGGGTTGGCGTCGGATGCTGTGCCGTCTGGAGACTGCAACGATTCGTCGGAGGATGTGAACCCGGGCGCCGCCGAGGCTGCGGGCGATGGGGTCGATCAGGACTGCAACGGCGTGGAGCTCTGCTTTGCGGATGGCGACCGTGACGGCTACCGGACGGAGCTCACGCTGGCGTCGCCGCGGCTCGATTGCAGCGGTCTTGGAGAGGCGCTGGCGACTGCGCCCTCGGTGGACTGCGACGACGCCTCGGCGCAGCGCTATCCCGGCGCTGTGGAGACCTGCAACCTGCTCGATGATGACTGCGACGGAACGGTAGACGACGGCGTGGGTACGCTGACCTACTATCCCGATCTGGACCGCGACGGCTTCGGAGATGCTTCGTCGCTCGGCGTAGCGAGCTGCCTGCCGGTTGCGACCTATGTGCTCAACGCGGCCGACTGTGATGACACCACCAGCGCCGTGCGTCCGGGTGTCTCGGAGGTTTCGGGTGATGGTGTGGACCAGAACTGTGATGGTCTTGAGTTCTGCTTCGCGGATGCTGACAACGATGGCTACCGCCCCAACAGCAGCAGCGTCGTCATCTCGGCGAATGCCTCGTGTGGCGACAGCGGTGAGGCTACGGCGGGCGACCCTGTGGGCGACTGCAACGACCTTGTAGCGGCCATCTTCCCGACCGCGACTGAGCTGGTTGCTGACGGCGTTGACCAGAACTGCGACGGTTCGGAGCTCTGCTACGCGGATGCCGACAACGACGGCTATCGCCCGAACGCGACGGCTACGGTCGTCTCGGCCAACCTCGTCTGCACAGATGCGGGAGAGCTTGGTGCCTCAGCTCCGACGACCGATTGCAACGACCTACAGGCAGCTATCTATCCCGGCGCGACCGAGGTGATCTCGGATGGCATCGATCAGGACTGCAACGGCGGTGAGCTCTGCTACCTCGACAATGACAGCGACGGCTATCGCCCCAACGCGACGGCCACCCTGGCCTCGGCCGACCTCGACTGCTTGGATGCCAGAGAGGCAAGGGGCGCCGCGCCTACCACCGATTGCAACGACAACAACGCTGCGGTGAACCCCGGTGTGGATGCCGATAGCGATGGCCTCAACGCCTGCCTGGACTGCGTGGACTCCGACAACCGGATCCCCGGTGGAACCATTACGGTTGCCGGCAACGTCGCCTCGGTCGAGGCGGGGACGAACGCGCTCCCGGATAACCAGACACGAAACTTCCGCGCCAACATCAACTTGGGCGCGACGGTCAGCGACATGAATGTGCGGATTAACCTCACCCACACCTACGATGGCGACCTTGCCATCTCGCTGCTCTCGCCCGCGGGCACGCAGGTGTCGCTCTCCAACCGGCTCGGCGGTAGCGGTCAAAACTTCACCAACACAGTCTTCGACGATGAGGCCAGCACGGCCATCTCGGCGGGCAGCGCCCCCTTCACGGGTAGCTTCCGCCCCTCGTCGACCCTCAACGCCGTGGATGGTCAGGGTCTCAGCGGTAACTGGAGACTGCGGGTCGAGGACCTCGCGAACATAGACTCCGGTAGCTTGATATCGTGGTCGGTGGAGTTCGTGACGGCCTGTCCGTAGCGGTCGGGCCCAGCGCGGCGCGCCCTTCCAGAAGGCTCCGCGGGTAGCCGGCCAGTCGGCCAGCAGCGCCGTAGCGCAGAGGCTGCCGGTGTGGGTCGCGTGCTCTTCGAGGAGCGCTCGCAGCTGCGCCTCGTCGGCCTCGCTGTCGAGGCGTGAGTGAGCGACGAGGTCCGCCGTCAGGGACCTTGGAGGCCTCCTCCGGCCTTTCGCGGGTGGAGGTGGGTGAGCCGGGGTCGCTGGAACCGGAGATCCTTTGTCGAAACAGAGGCCCGACTGTGAATCGAACTGTCGCAAGGCAGGGAGCAACAGCGTATCGTTAAACGACACTGACGTGTTGAAAGAGGAAGTTTGGTCGATTTCTCAAATCTAAGTATCTAGCTCAAAGCAAACCGTCAGAGACTCTCCGTGCGAAAGCGAGGCGAAATGACCATCAGACCTAGACTGTTTCGCGGGCTGCCAGTTCTCTCTCTTGGAGCGATGGTGTGGCTTGCCGCCTGCGGGGATGGAGGGAACGCCCCGGCTTCCGGTGAAGACCTCGACGTAACGGACACCGGTCTGTTCGACGTCGCCGCGGACGGGACCGATTCCGGCGCGGATTCGGGCTCTGATGGCAGCGGGGAGGTCACACCTGGCACGGTGCAGAACGGACAGCCCTGCGCGGAGGATCGTGACTGCGCGGTAGGTTCCTGTGTCGATATCCCGGGGGTGTCTGGGCAGTCGATCTGCACTGTCATCTGCCTCTCGGATTCGGACTGCGGCGCGGGCCTCGACTGTGTTCCGGTGACCACAGGCGCTGATGCGGTTTCGGCCTGCATCCCGGTTGATCAGTGTCTGGACGGCGATGGCGACGGCTTTGGCTTCGGTGCGGCTTGCACGGGGCTGGATTGCGACGATGCGGATCCCGCCGTCAATCCGCGTGGCATCGAGGGTTGCGACGGGATCGACAATGATTGTGATGGCCTGATTGACGACACGCCGATCGATGCGGGTCGGAGTTGCGAGACAGGGTTTGCGGGCCGTTGCGCGCAGGGAGTGACGGTCTGTTCATCGAATGCGCTGGAGTGTCAGCCCGACGTTCTCCCGGAGGATGAGGTCTGCGATGGCTTGGACAACGACTGCGATGGCGCTGCAGACGAGGATGACACGGGTCAGCCCCTTTCCCGCACCTGCTACGATGGGCCTGCAGGAACCGTTGGGGTGGGGGTCTGTGCCGGAGGCCGTCAGACCTGTGAGGCCGGTGACTTTGGCGGATGCCTCGGGCAGACGCTTCCGGCCGTGGAAATCTGCGACAGCGTGGACAACAACTGCAACGGACTGGTCGACGACGAGACGCGTGAAGTCACCTGGTACTTGGACGCCGATGGTGACGGATTCGGAAGTCCGCTTGCGCCCTCAATCTCGGCCTGTGAGCCACCCCTCGGCTATGTTCTCAACGCCGACGATTGTGATGACGCAAGCGCTGCCGTTCGACCCGGCGCAGCAGAGTTGCCGGGTGACGGCCTCGACAGCGATTGCGACGGAACAGAGGTTTGCTTTGCTGATCTAGACGGGGACGGCTTCGTGTCGGGCTCGGCGATCCGCTCTGCCGATGCGGATTGTGCAGACCCCGGAGAGTTCGATCTGACGGCTCTTGGAGGTGACTGTGATGACAGCGACCCGCAGACCTATCCCGGCGCCCCGGAGATTGTGGGAAATGAGGCAGACAACGACTGTGACGGTCAGGAGATCTGTTTCGCTGATACCGATGGTGACGGTGTTCGTTCAGCGGGCGAAGTGGTGTCAGACAATGTCGTTTGCACCGATCCGGGCGAGGCGCGTCTGACGTCGCAGGATGGAGACTGTGATGATCGTGATGCTGCGATCCGGCCTGGCCAACTCGAGAGTTGCAACGGGGTAGATGACGACTGCAACGGCGCAGTGGATGATCGCCTTCCGACGCGGCGCTACTTTGTCGACCGGGATGGCGATGGATTCGGTACATCGCAGGTTGCTGCCATCGACAGCTGCGCACCGGTCCCCGGCTACGTTGAAAACGATAGGGACTGCGATGACTCCAGCGGGGATATCTTGCCGGGTGCCGTTGAGGGGGTGGGTGACGGAATTGACCAGAACTGCGACGGCCGCGAGGTCTGCTTTGCAGATGCGGACGGTGACGGGTACCGTGGTGCGGAGACGCTGGTGTCGGAAGATAGCGATTGTATCGATGCGGGCGAGGCGTCGGCGGCAACGCCGGCGGGCGATTGTCTCGACAGTGACCGTCTCGTGCGTCCCGGCGTGGCAGAGATCCCTGGCGACGGTGTTGATCAGAACTGCGATGGTCAGGAGAGCTGCTTTGCTGATGCCGATGGCGACGGTGCTCGGACCGATGCGTTGATTGCTTCGTCGGACACGCTTTGTGATGCACTCGGAGAGGCGAGTCCACGCGCGGTTGCCGGTGACTGCGATGATCTGAATGCGAGCCGGCGGCCAGGTGCGACAGAGGTCTGCAATGGGGTTGACGACAACTGCGACGGCGTCGCCGACGAGGGGCTTCCAACCCAAAGCTACTGGCGCGACGCCGATGGCGATGGATTCGGCGCTGCCGGCGCTTCGCCGACGTTGTCGTGCGGTCCTGTCGCGGGTGCCGTCTCCAATGACGGAGATTGTGACGACGCGCGCGCCGCTGTGAAGCCCGGTGCCACCGAGATCGCGGGAGATGGTGTCGATCAGAACTGTGATGGGCAGGAGCTCTGCTACCTCGATGCCGATGATGACGGATACCGGCCAGGGAGTTCGGTCACGGTGTCGGCCGATACCGACTGTCTCGATGCGGGCGAGGCGCTCGCCGGCGACCCGGAGGGAGACTGCGACGATTCGAATCCCTCGGTGCGACCTGGCGCGGTGGAGGGCGTAGGAGATGGGGTTGATCAGAACTGTGACGGTCAGGAGCTCTGCTATCTGGATGCGGATGACGACGGCTATCGGCCGGATGGTGGCGCTACCGTGGTATCGTCGGACCTGCGATGTGACGCTCCGACGGAGGCCGTTCCGAGCGACCCAGCGGGTGACTGCGCCGACACAGACGCCGGTCGGAACCCGGGAGCACCTGAGCGTTGCGACGGTGTCGACAACGATTGCAACGGTCTGACGGACGACAGTATCGTGACGTTGCTCTACTACCCCGATCGTGACGGCGACGGTCGCGGAGACGCCTCTGCATCGTCCGTTTCGAGCTGCGCGAACGTGACGGGCAGCGTTGCCAATGCGCAGGACTGCAACGACAATGACCCAACGGTCTACACGGGCGCTGTTGAAGTGGCGGGCGACGGAGTGGATCAGAATTGCGACGGTCAGGAGCTCTGCTACCTCGATCTGGACGCGGATGGATTCCGCGTTGATGCGACCCGTCTCTCATCACGGCTGGCCTGTGACGGTACCGGAGAGGCCTCTGCGTCGGCTCCTGGGCCAGATTGTGATGACCTTGACGAACTCATCTACCCCGGTGGTGTCGAGACACCGGGAGATAGCGTTGACGGCGATTGCGACGGTGGCGAACTCTGTTTCGTGAACGCGGATGGCGATGGCTACCGTACCGATGTGACGGCCGGTTCGACCCGCCTCCGTTGTGACGGCGTGGGCGAGGCTGCGGCTGCGTTGCCGTCCGGGGACTGCGACGACGCCAGTGCTGCTCGGTTCCCCGGAGCACCGGAGGTGTGTGATGGCGTGGATCAGGATTGTGATGGCGTCGCAGACGATGGGCTCGCGACGCTCGACTACTATTCGGATGGCGATGGCGATGGTTTCGGAAGCGCTTCGGCGCTTGGGGTGAGCAGCTGTGGGCCGGTCGCAGGTTCGGTGGCGAACCGCGACGACTGCAATGATGCCGACGCCGCTGTCCGACCGACTGCGACGGAGTCTCCCGGCGACGGTGTGGACCAGAACTGCGATGGCCGAGAGATTTGCTTCGCGGATGGCGATGGCGACGGCTTCCGGAACGGCACGGCCGTGGTGGATTCGGCCGATGCGGATTGCTCGGATCCGGGTGAGGCGAGCCTGACGGCGCCCGCGACCGACTGCGACGACACAACGGCGGCCGTTCGCCCCGGTGCGGTCGAGATTGCGGGCGATGGCGTGGACCAGAACTGCGACGGTTCGGAGCTCTGCTTCGTGAATGCCGATGGCGACGGCTACCGGACGCTCTCGACTGTGTCGTCAACGCGCATCGGATGCGATGTCACGGGGCTCGCACTTGCAACCGTACCGGCCGGCGACTGCGACGATGCAAGTCCGTCTCGTTATCCCGGCGCTCCAGAGTTCTGTGACGGTGTTGATCAGGATTGCGACGGCACAGCCGACAACGGACTCCCGACACAGAACTACTACCCAGATGGGGATGAAGATGGCTTCGGGAGCAGCACCGCGCCCGCCGTGGCCTCCTGCCGCTCCGTGAGCGGTTCGGTGACGAACCAGACCGACTGTGATGACTCCAACGATTCCATTCGTCCCGGCGCATCAGAAATCACCGGCGACAACCAGGACCAGAACTGCGACGGGATAGAGGTCTGCTTCGTGGATGGAGACGGTGATGGCTATCGCTTCGGCACGGGTGTGGTGCTGTCGACTGATACCGATTGTCTCGATGCAGGAGAGGCAGAGGCATCCTCGGCGACGGGCGATTGCAACGACGCGGAGGCCTCCGTCTCGCCGGCTGCGGCGGAGATTGCGGGCGACGAGGCGGACCAGAACTGCGATGGTTCGGAGCTCTGCTTTGTGGATGCCGACGGCGACGGATACCGGCCTGCCGGCCTGCCGACGCGGACCTCCGGGAACATCTCGTGTGCCGATGCGGGAGAGGCCCGCTCGACTGCCGGTACGGGCGACTGCGACGACACGAGCGCCAATCGGAACCCCGGACTCGTGGAGCGCTGCGACGGGATTGATAACGACTGCAACCTGCTGGTGGACGACGCTGTGGCAACACAGAGCTACTATCCGGATGCTGACGGCGACCTGCGGGGAGATGCGACAGCCACCCCCGTGATCAACTGTGCCGGGGTAGCGGGTCGCGTGGCCAACGCACTCGACTGCAATGACGCAGATGCCACCGTCTATGGCGGGGCCTCCGAGGTTGCCGGCGATGGGGTGGATCAGGATTGTGATGGAGCTGAACTCTGCTTCGAGGATACGGATGGCGACGGCTACCGGAGCAGCCTTACCGGCACGAGCGCCTCCCTGAACTGCAGCGAGGCGGGCTTTGCCCCTTCGAGCATGCCGAGCGGCGACTGCAACGACCTAGATGCCGGCGTGAGACCGAATGCGGTCGAGGGGGCGGGTGACGGCGTGGACCAGAACTGCGATGGGCTGGAGATCTGTTTCGTGAATGCGGACGGCGACGCCTTCCGTACGACGGGCACGACTGTGGTCTCGAGCATCGCATGCAACCAGCCTGGTACGGCGCTTGCATCGGTGAGTGCAGGCGACTGTGATGACAGCTCGGCGCTGCGGTATCCGGGTGCTCCGGAATTCTGCGATGGCGTAGATCAAGATTGTGACGGTGTCTCTGACAACGGCCTCGCGACGCTCGACTACTATCCCGACGCAGACGGCGACGGATTTGGCCGGTCAGGTGCGATCGCCACGGCCTCCTGCCGAGGGATTGCCGGCTCTGTCACGAACGATGGCGATTGTGATGACACCCGTGCGACCTTCCGTCCGGGCGTGAGTGAGGTGACCGGGGATGGTCAGGATCAGAATTGCGACGGCCAGGAGACCTGCTTCGCGGACGGCGATGGCGACGGATTCCGAAACGGGAGTGCTGTCGTGATTTCGCTTGATGCGGATTGCTCCGATGCCGGTGAGGCGCTCGCCTCCGCCTTGGACACCGACTGCAACGATGCCGTCGCGGCGATCCGCCCGGGCGCTACGGAGCTGCCCGGGGATACTGTGGATCAGAACTGCGATGGTCAGGAGCTCTGCTTCGTGAACAGCGACGGTGATGGTTACCGGACCACCGCGACGCTGACGACGACGAGACTGAGCTGTGATGGTTCCGGACAGGCGCTGGCCGCGCTGCCAGCGGGTGACTGCGACGACGGTGCCGCGACGCGGTATCCCGGTGCGCCGGAGCTTTGCGACGGGATCGATCAGGACTGCGACGGCACAGCCGACAACGGCCTCGCGACGCTGAACTATTATGTTGATGCCGATGGTGATGGGTTCGGGCGTTCGGGTGCAACGGCGACAGCGTCGTGCAAGGCGGTGGCCGGGTCTGTGACGAATGACGGCGACTGCGACGACGCCCGCTCGGCAATCCGCCCGGGCGTGACGGAGGTTGCCGGCGACGGACTGGACCAGAACTGCGACGGTCAGGAGCTCTGCTACGTGGATGCAGACAGTGATGGTTACCGAAACGGTAGCACGGTGACTGTCTCGGCCGATGCGGACTGCTTTGACCTCGGCGAGGCGCTCGCGACGGCACCAGACACGGACTGCAACGATCTGGTCGGGGCGATTCGACCAGGGGTGACAGAGGTCGCGGGCGACAGTGTTGATCAGAACTGTGACGGCTCGGAGCTCTGCTTCGTCGACGCAGACCGCGACGGCTATCGCGTCGCCGGCGGAGGTACGGTTCTGTCGCTGAATCTCTCTTGCGCAGACCCGGGCGAGGCTTCCCTTTCGACAAACGCGGGTGACTGTGCAGACACCGATGCGACCCGTAATCCGGGCGCGACGGAGATTTGCGATGGCGTGGACCAGGACTGTGACGGTGTGGCGGACGACGGCCTTGCCACGCAGAACTACTATGTTGATGCTGATGGCGATTTGCGGGGCGCGCTGGGAAGCGTGCCCGTGAACAGCTGCGCTCCGGTCGCCGGTCGCGTCGCCAGTTCGACAGACTGCAACGACGATGATGCATCGGTCTTTCCGGGTGCCGTCGAGGTTGCGGGCGACGGCGTGGATCAGAACTGTGACGATCGGGAACTCTGCTACCGGAACGCGGACGGCGATGCCTACCGCACCGACGCGACCGTGCTGAGTCTCAGCATTGGCTGTTCCGCGACAGGGCTGGCAAATCTGGCGCGTCTGAACGGCGACTGCGATGATTTCGATGCAGCCGTCTATCCGGGTGCGTTTGAGGTGGCGGGAGATGGCATCGACCAGAGCTGTGACAGCCAGGAGCTCTGTTATGTGAATGCCGACAACGACCCATACCGCACCGGCACGACCATTCTCTCGCCACGCATCGCCTGCAACGGAAGCGGTGAGGCACCCTCATCGCGGCCGCTGGGCGACTGCGACGACACAAACTCGAACCGGTATCCGGGTGCGCAGGAGCTCTGCAACGGCCTAGATGACGACTGCAATCTTGCCATCGATGACGGCGTTCCGACGCAGAACTACTACCTTGACACAGATGGCGACACCTACGGAGCTGCGGGCTCCACGCCGGTGGCGAGCTGCTCCGCCGTGGCAGGCAGGGTGCTGAACGCCTCCGATTGCAACGATGCATCGGCTGCCATCCGGCCGGGTGTGACGGAGATTGCAGGCGACAGCGTGGATCAGAACTGCGACGGCGCCGAGGTCTGTTTCGCAGATACGGATGATGACGGGTATCGACCCAATCTGACCTCCATCACACTCTCGGCCGACACCGACTGCAACGACGCGGCCGAGGCAGTTGCCGCCGACCCCGCGGGAGATTGCAACGATGCGAACGCTGCGGTGCGGCCGAATGCGACCGAGATTCCTGCAGACGGCGTAGACCAGAACTGCGACACGCAGGAGTTGTGTTACGCGGATGCCGACAACGACGGCTACCGTCCGAACGCCACCGCGACGGTGGTCTCGCTGAACCTCGTCTGCACAGACCCGGGAGAGCGTGGTGCCTCAGCTCCGACAACGGATTGCAATGACCTGACGGCCAGCATTAGCCCAGGCGCCTCCGAAGTTGTGGCCGACGGCGTGGACCAGGACTGCAACGGCGGTGAGCTCTGCTACCTGGACAACGATGGTGACGGTTATCGGCCCAATGAGACTGCGACGGTGGCCTCGGCGGACCTTGATTGCACAGATGCCCGCGAGGCACGGGGCGCTGCCCCTACAACAGATTGCAATGACAACAGCGCAGCCATCAATCCCGGGGTGGATACCGATGGCGATGGTCTCAACGCCTGTCTGGACTGCGTGGACTCAGACAGCCGGATCCCCGGCGGCCTGATCACGCTGACGGGGAGCACCGCCTCTGTGGAGAATGGCAACAATAGGATCAACGATGCCATCTCGGACACTCAGCCCACCACGCAGAACTTCCGCGCATCGAGCGCAGTCGTCGCCCGCGTTGCTGATGTGAATGTGCGCGTGAATCTCAATCACACGTGGGACGGAGACCTGGTGCTCTCGATGATCTCCCCATCAGGAACGGTCGTGGCGCTCTCGACCAACAACGGAAGTTCGGGCGACAACTACAGCACGACGCTGTTCGATGATGAAGCCGCGACCGCGATCTCCTCTGGTAGTGCGCCGTTCAACGGGAGCTACCGCCCCTCGTCGCCGCTGAACGCATTCGACACGCAGACCATGAGTGGGAACTGGACCCTTCGTGTCGCAGATACTCAACCTCGTGACACCGGTTCGATGACATCATGGTCGGTCGACTTCACGACTGCCTGCCCGTAGGCGCCGCCTAGGCCGTCCGCGGCGCGACCTTCCAGAAGGCTGCGCGTGCGGTGGGCCAGTCGGCCAGCAGCGCCATGGCGCGGAGGCTGCCCGTCTGGGCCGCGTGCTCTTCTAGGAGCGCGCGGAGTTGCGCCTCGTCGGCCTGGCTGTCGAGGCGTGAGAGCGCGATGAGCTCCCGGTTGCAGCGCCGCTCGAACTGGGCCGCCTCGTCAAAGACGAAGGCGACGCCGCCCGTCATGCCGGCGCCGAAGTTGCGGCCGGTCTCGCCGAGGATAACCGCGACACCGCCCGTCATGTATTCGCAGCCGTGCTCGCCCACGCCCTCGACGACAGCGGTGGCGCCGCTGTTGCGGACGCAGAAGCGCTCGCCCGCAGAGCCACGGATGAAGAGCTTGCCGCCCGTGGCGCCGTAGAGGCAGGTGTTGCCCGCGACCACCTGCTCGGATTCGGGCGTGGGCCCCTCGCCGGGCGTGATGGTGATGAGGCCGCCGCACATGCCCTTGCCCACATAGTCGTTCGCCTCGCCGTGGAGTCGGAGCGAGACGCCGGGGAGGCAGAAGGCGCCGAAGCTCTGGCCGGCCTGACCTGTGAGGTGGAGGGTGATGGTGTCGTCGGGCAGGCCGGCGTCGCCGTGCGAGAGGGCGATGCGTCCTGCCAGCCGGGCGCCAATGGTCCGGTCGGTGTTCTGGATGGGGAGGTGGAGCTCGAGCTTGGCGCCGCTTCGGATGGCCTCTTCTGCGGCCTCGGCGATGGTGTCGTTGAGCGAGCGGGGGACGACGCCGTTGCGGGGGAAGGTGTTGTAGCGGAGGCTGTTTCGCTCGTCGGGGCGGGCCAGCAGGGCGTCCAGCCGGAGAAGGTTGGCCTTGGGGTGGTCGGGGTGTGCGATCTGCTCGAGGAGGTCGGCGCGGCCGACCACCTCGCCGAGCGACCGGAAGCCGAGCTCGGCGATGATGGTCCGCACCTCTTCGGAGACGGCGTCGAAGAAGGCGACGATCTGCTCCGGGGTGCCGTCATACTTGAGGCGGAGGTCTTCGCGTTGCGTTGCGATGCCGACGGGGCAGGTGTTGAGGTGGCACTGGCGCACATACTTGCAGCCCACCGCGATGAGCGCCGCAGTGCCGAAGTTGTACTCCTCGGCGCCGAGCATGGCGGCAACGACGATGTCGCGACCGGTGCGGAGGCCGCCGTCGGTGCGGAGCCGGACCCGCTCGCGGAGGCCGTTGAGGAGGAGCACCTGCTGCACCTCGGCGAGGCCGAGCTCCCAGGGGCTGCCCGCGCTCTTGATGGAGGACCAGGGCGAGGCGCCTGTGCCGCCGACATCGCCGGAGATGAGGATGACATCGGCGAAGGCTTTGACGACGCCCGCGGCGATGGTGCCGACGCCGGCCTCGGCCACCAGCTTGACGCAGATGTGGGCAGCCGGGTTGACCTCCTTGAGGTCGTAGATGAGCTGGGCGAGGTCTTCGATGGAGTAGATGTCGTGGTGGGGCGGCGGCGAGATGAGGGTGACGCCGGGGACTGCCTTGCGGAGGTGGGCGATGAAGGGCGATACCTTGTGGCCGGGGAGCTGGCCGCCCTCGCCAGGCTTGGAGCCCTGGGCCATCTTGATCTCGAGCTCGCGGGCGCTCATCAGGTAGGCGGGCGTGACGCCGAAGCGGGCCGAGGCGATCTGCTTGATGGCGCTGTTGGCGAGGTCGCCGTTGGCGTCGGGGACGAAGCGGGCCGCGTCTTCGCCGCCCTCGCCCGAGTTGGACTTTCCGCCGATCCGGTTCATGGCGATGGCGAGGGTGGCGTGCGTCTCGGGGGAGAGGGCGCCGAGCGACATGGCGGCGGTGGTGAAGCGGCGGCGGATCTCGGCGCCCGCCTCGACCTCGTCGAGCGCAACCGGCGGTCGCACGCGGCGGAAGGAGAGCAGGTCGCGGAGGGCGACAGCCGGGCGGTCTGTGGCGGCCTTGGCGTAGTCTGCGTAGTCCTCGGCGCTGCCCGTCTTGCGGAACTTCTGGAGGGCGCGGAGGGCGTCGGGCGACCAGGCGTGGGTCTCGGCCTGTTTGCGGTAGCGGTACTGGCCGTGGTCCTCGAGGGGCGCGGCGTCTGGGGCGCCGAAGGCGGCATGATGGCGGGTCAGGAGATCTGCAGTGAGCTCGGCGTAGCCGATGCCGCCGATGCGGGAGGGGGTGCCGGGGAAGCAGTCGGTGATGATCTCGTCGGCGACCCCGACGGCCTCGAAGATCTGGGCGCCGCGGTAGGAGCCCATGACCGAGATGCCCATCTTGGCGATGATCTTGAGCAGCCCCTTGTAGATGGTCTGGCGGAAGTTTTCGAGCACCTGGCTGGCGGTGCGCTCGCCGAAGTCGCCGGCCTTGTGGAGGTCGAGGAGCGACTCGAAGGCGAGGTAGGGGTTGATGGCGCTGGCGCCGAAGCCGACGAGGGTGGCGAAGTGGTGCACGTCGCGCGGCTCGGCGGTCTCGGCCAAGATGGAGCAGCGGAGCCGCTTGCCTGCGCGGAGGAGGTGGCTGTTGACCGCGCCGACGGCGAGCAGGATGGGGAGCGCGGCCTGGGTGGCGCTGGCGCCGCGGTCGGAGAGGACGATGAGCTCGCCGCCTTGGTCGGTGAAGCGCTCGACCTCGTCGGCCAGGTCGCGGAGCCGTTGGCGGAGGCCTGCCTGACCCTGCCTGACCTCGAAGAGGGTGGAGAAGGTGCGCATGCGGGTGGGGCCGCAGAGGGAGCGGAGGGCGCGGAGGCCGGCATCGGAGATGACGGGGCCGGCGGCGCGGTACTGGCGTGCGTGGGCCGGCGAGGCCTCGAGCCAAGAGTGGCGGCGGCCCATGGTAACCGCGAGCGACATCACGGAGGCTTCGCGGATGGAGTCGATGGGCGGGTTGGTGACCTGGGCGAACCGCTGCTTGAAGTAGGCGGAGAGGGGGCGGGCCTGGCGGGAGAGAACGGCGATGGGGGTGTCGTCGCCCATGGAGCCGACCGGTTCGCTGCCTTCGCCCATGGGTGCGAGGATGAACTTGAGCTCTTCGGAGCTGTAGCCGGCGGCCTGCTGGCGGGCGCGGAGCTCGTCGGGGGTCGCTGCGAGGAGGTTGGGGTCGGGTGCGGGCGGGAGCTCGTCGAGCGAGATGAGGTTGTCGTTGACCCAGTCGCGGTAGGGCTCTGCGGCGGCCAGCTCCTGCTTGAGCTCGGTGTTGTGGAGCAGGCGGCCGGTGGTGAAGTCGACGGCGATCATCTGGCCCGGGCCAAGGCGGCCCCGCTCGACGATCTGGTCGTCGTCGATGGCGAGCACACCAACCTCGGAGGCGAGCAGCAGCCGGCCGTCGCGGGTGACGAGGTAGCGGGCGGGGCGGAGGCCGTTGCGATCGAGGGTCGCGGCGGCGACCTCTCCGTCGGAGAAGACGACGGCGGAGGGGCCGTCCCAGGGCTCGTTCATGCAGAGGTGGAAGTCGCCGAAGGCCTTGAGGTCGGGGTCGATATCGGGGTTGGCGGCGTAGGCCTCGGGGACCAGCATGGCCATGGCGAGCAGGGGCGACCGCCCCGAGAGGGTGAGGAGCTCGAAGGCGTTGTCGAGGTGGGCCGAGTCGCTGCCGCCCTCGAGCAGCATCTCGCGGATGAAGGGGGTGTCGAGCCCCCACGGCGCATCGCCGAACTCCGCTGCGCGGGCGCGCGCCCAGATGCGGTTGCCCGAGATGGTGTTGATCTCG
>JBIIFW010000290.1:0-3926 GCA_044236985.1 Bradymonadia bacterium
AGATCGCGAAGCAGGAGACGAACTCGGGGTCGCGGAGGTCGGCGTAGAAGTCGCCGAGCGCGTGCGATGAGAGGAGCCCCTTGTAGACGATGGTGCGGCAGGAGAGGCTGACGACGTAGAGGTCGCTCAGCTTTGCGGCTGCAGCGCGTGACTCAATCTCCTTGCGGGCGGCATAGAGCTTGCGGTCGAGTTCACGGGGGGTGAGGTCGCCGTCGTAGGCGATGAGGAGCTGCTCGGTGACGGGCATGCTCGATGCGCCGGTGACGCCGAGGATGGAGGCGTTGACGGGGACTTCGCGCCAGAGGAGGCGGGTGAAGCCGCGCTGTTCGAGCACCTGGCGGATGAGGCGGCGTGAGGCGCCGAGCGCGGAGCCGGCGTCGCGGGAGAGGAAGAAGGTGGCGACGCCGATCTGGGAGCCCTCGAAGGGGGTGCCGGAGAGTTCGGTCCAGAGGCGCTTGAAGTAGGCCTGCGGGAGGGCGGTGAGGATGCCGGCGCCGTCGCCGGTCTGTTCGTCTGCGTCTACGGCGCCGCGGTGGGCGAGCCGTGCGACGGCAGAGAGGGCGTCGCGGACGATGTCGTGGGAGGCTTCACCGGAGATGCGGGCGAGGAGTCCTACGCCGCAGGCGTCGTGCTCAAAGGTAGCGTCGTAGAGCGGGAAGGAGGGATGAGAGGAGTCGTGACGCATGGGAGTTCCCGGAGCTTTGGCGCAGGAGATTGACCCATCATTGTATGGAAACGGAGCGCTAGCGCAATGCGTCAAATCGATCGGAGCGCGGGTCGGTCAGAGGAGCCCTGCGAGCCGCTTTGCTTCGAGCTGGATGACGGCAGAATCAACGGCCTTCATGAGGCTGGTGATGCGCTGGAGTTCGGCGTCGAGCTGGGCGACACCTTCGCGGAGATTGTCAGACTCTCCGGCAGAGGAGAGGTGAGAGGCGATGCGGGCGTAGCGGCCCCACTTGCCCATGCCGGGGATGTAGGGGATGCCGCCGCCGCGGTTCTGCTGGGCCTGAGGTTCTGTTTCTCCACTTCGAGCTCGGCGAGCCGCTCGGCGATCTGCTTGCGGCCCGACTTGAGGGCTGCGATGGCGCGCACCACCTCGGCGGGGTTGTTGGTGGTGACGACGACGCGGTCGCTCTCGAACTGGACGAGGGGCACGGGCTTGGACATGGGCCGGTCTCCGGACGGTGAGAGGGGGCTCTACCTTGGCGTTGTCGGGCTCTGCAAGCGGGCGGCTTGCCAATGGTGGCCGCGCCCGATACGAGCCGCCGCGCATCGGTTCCGTCGGTAGTGGCGTGAACCCGGCCGGAGGCGAGCACATGGGACTGAGCGTTGGCATCGTAGGACTACCGAATGTGGGCAAGTCCACCATCTTCAATGCGCTGACGGCAGCAGGGGCTGCATCGGCCAACTATCCGTTCTGCACAATCGACCCGAATGTGGGTGTGGTCCCTGTGCCGGACGGCCGATTGGAGCGCATCCAGAAGTTCATCAAGACCGACAAGGTCATCCCGACCTCGGTCGAGATCGTCGACATCGCCGGCCTGGTCGAGGGTGCCTCCAAGGGTGAAGGGCTGGGGAACAAGTTCCTCGCCAACATCCGGGAGACCGATGCCATCATGATGGTCGTTCGCTGCTTCGACGACCCGAACATCGTCCACGTTGCGGGCAAGGTTGACCCGCTTCGGGACATCGAGGTGATCGAGCTTGAGCTCATCTACGCCGATCTCGACAGCTGCGAGAAGCGGCTCAAGAAGGCGCTCGCGAACTCCAAGTCGGGCAAGCAGGATGCCAAGGACGAGGCGGCGCTCTCGCAGCGGCTCTACGACCACATGGAGAAGGGGCGTCCCGCGCGATCGATGTCGATGAACGAAGAGGAGCTGCTGCTCATCAAGAGCTTCCAGCTTCTGACGGCCAAGCCGGTGCTCTACTGCTGCAACGTGGCCGAGGATAACCTGCCGAACGGCAACGCCTGGTCGGAGCTGGTCAAGGCGCGGGCTGCGCAGGAGAAGGCGGAGTGCGTGATCGTCTGCGGCAAGATCGACGAGGAGCTGGTGGGCCTTGCGCCTGCAGAGCGCCAGGAGCTGCTGTCGGCCTACGGCATGGATGAGCCTGCACTGAACCTGCTGATCCGCGGCTGCTACAAGCTGCTCGGCCTGCAGAGCTACTTCACGGCTGGCGAGAAGGAGATCCGGGCCTGGACGATCCGGATCGGCGACACGGCGCCCCAGGCTGCCGGCGTGATCCACACCGACTTTGAGCGCGGCTTCATCCGCGCCAACGTCTTCACGCTCGAGGATCTCGAGGCGCACGCGACAGAGGCTGCCATCCGTCAGGCCGGCCGGCTCCGCGCAGAGGGCAAGGAGTATGTGGTGAAGGATGGCGACATCCTCCACTTCCTCTTCAACGTCTGAGCGCTGCGAGCTGCCAACCGACCCGCAAAAAGGCGGGCACCGCTCGGGGAGAGCCGCGAGCGGTGTGTCCAAGGAAGGACAGAGGCAGGAGCGTGGAGGAGTCGAGGGGGATGGTTGGGAGCAAGGAGACCAAGTGAGCGTCTGGCGACGCCCTCCTCCGCGGCTTGTGACCGCCTCAGTTTCCGATTCGAAGTTTGGATAGCCTAGTGATCCAGGCAGCGGTTCGTGAAGGCCCGCTTGGTGCCATTGTGTTGACCGCTGCCGACAGTGCAGCTGTAACGCGCTGCATCGGGAGGGTTCGATAGAATCTGCAGGGCTGCGTCTGTCCGATCGCGTGACGAGTGACTAGCTTTCGACGACTTCCGCGCAGGGGCCTGCACAAGAGGCCGCTGTCGAAGCGAAACCATAGGAACAGTCCTGCGACGAAGCAGGCGTGAACGGGATCAGTCGCAATGATGCAGAACAAGCAGTGGGCAGTGGGTTTGGTGTCTCTGGCGTTGCTGGCCTGCGACGAGGGGGCGCCGTCGGGCGAGGCGAAGACGCTTCGCTCGAGCGCGCAGCTCATCGAGGGCG
Source organism: Bradymonadia bacterium (assembly GCA_044236985.1). Taxonomy (GTDB): domain Bacteria; phylum Myxococcota_A; class Bradymonadia; order REDH01; family REDH01; genus CAIWGR01. Next base: position 2,985 of record JBIIFW010000290.1, read on the forward strand.
GCACCGTCGATCGGACCGACACGCAGGTTGTGGGGCTTGCAATCAACCTTGGCGGCGGTGGCGGGGGCCTCTGCTCCGGCTCTCTGATCGCGCCCAACCTGGTGCTCACGGCCCGCCACTGTGTGTCTGAGCTGTCGAGCGAGACGGTCGATTGCAACACGGCAGTCTTCGGCGACGTCTATCCTGCGAGCAGTTTGAACGCGACCACCAACGTGACGGTCAGTTTTAGCGGCCGTGGCGGCTATCGAGGGCAGGAGATCTTCGTTCCCGAGCAGAGCACCGATGTTTGCGGCTACGACGTGGCCCTGATTGTGCTGGCCGAGAATGTACCGGCCAACCTGGCTGAGCCAATGACGCCGCGGGTCGATACTGCGGTGGTGCGTGGCGAGGGTTACACGGCGGTCGGGTATGGCTCGACGGCTGACGGCACTGGCAGCGGAACGCGCCGCATCCTGGAGAACCTGAGCGTGCGGTGCTCGGGGCGCCAGTGTGGCTTCTTCGGGATCACATCCACCGAGTGGATTGGAAGCGACGGCGTCTGTCAGGGCGACTCGGGTGGGCCGGCGATCGACGAGCTGGGCCGGGTTATCGGCGTTGCCTCGCGCGGCGGCTCGGGTTGCGTGGGCAGTGTTTATGCGGGTGTGGCCCCGTGGGGGAACTGGATCCGCGAGAAGGCTGAGTATGCGGCCATCGAGGGCGGTTACCCGCCCGCGCTCTGGGTGACCGAGGGGATCACCGACCCTGGCTTCTTTGATAACGACGCCGACGGTGTGCTCGACGCCGAAGACAACTGCGTGGGCGCAGTCAACGCAGATCAGGCCGACCGTGATGCTGACGGCGTTGGCGACCTGTGTGACCCCGACTTCGCGGCCGACCGCAGCGGCTTCTGCGATGTCTGCAATGCCTGCGAGGCCGATGCCGACTGTGGCGAAGACGGTCTCT
>JBIIFW010000103.1:0-7987 GCA_044236985.1 Bradymonadia bacterium
CAGCGCCCCCTGGCTCCTCCGCTGCATCGGCTGCGCTGCCACCTACCCCGCCCTCGAGGTCCGCTTCTTCTGCGGCTGCGGCTCCCTCCTCGAGGTCGAGCACACCCACACCCGCGAACTCCTCGACGAGGCCCTCGCACCCCACCGCCACGCCCCCAACCGGCAGCCCACCTCGGTCACAGACCTCCTCGACCTCCGACGCGCCTCCAACGCAGCCATCGACCGCTCCGGCGTCTGGCGCTTCCGCGAACTCCTCCTCCCCCTGGCTGCAGAACACATCGTCACCAAGCCAGAGGGCAACACCAACCTCTACTGCGACGCCCGCCTCTCGGCCTACACAGGCCTTCACAACCTCGTCATCAAGCACGAAGGCGAGAACCCCACCGGCTCCTTCAAAGACCGGGGCATGACCGCAGGTATCTCCGTCGCCAAACGGCTCGGCATGAAGGCCGTCGCCTGCGCCTCCACCGGCAACACCTCCGCCGCCATGGCCTCCTACGCCGCCCAGGCCGGCATGCGCGCCTTCGTCTTCATCCCCGCCGGCAAAATCGCCTTCGGAAAGCTGGCCCAAGCCCTCGCCTACGGCGCCACCACCCTCCAGATCGATGGCGACTTCGACGCTGCCATGGAGCTCGTCCAGCAGGTCTGCACCAGCGAGGGCATCTACCTCCTCAACTCGGCAAACCCCTTCCGCATCGAGGGCCAGAAGGCCATCGGCTTCGAGCTCCTCCAAGACCTCGGCTGGACCGTGCCCGACTGGGTCATCCTCCCCGGCGGAAACCTCGGCAACGCCAGCGCCCTCTTCAAGGGCCTCTCGCAACTCAAGGCGCTCGGCATCATCCACCGCCTGCCCCGCATCGCCGTCATCCAAGCAGAAGGCGCCAGCCCCCTCGCCCGCTCCTTCCTCCACAAGACCCCCTACCAACCCCAGCCCAACGCCAACACCATCGCCACGGCCATCCGCATCGGAGCACCCGTCTCCATCCAGAAGTGCCAGCGCGCCATCGCCGAGACCGACGGCTGGGCCGACCTCGTCACCGATGCAGAGATCCTCGACGCAAAGGCCGTCGTCGACGCCTCCGGCATCGGCGCAGAACCCGCCTCCTGCGCCTCCATCGCCGGCCTCCGCAAACTCGTCGCAAAGGGCATCATCAAGCCCGGCGAATCGGTCGCCGCCATCCTCACCGGCCACCTCCTCAAAGACCCCGACGCCGTCGTCGACTACCACGCCGCCGAACCCTCTGCAGACCGCCCCCGCGCCAACCGCCCCATTCGCGTCCAAGGCTCCCTCGACGAGGTCGTCGCGCTGCTCCGCAAATAGCCCGCGTCGCCGCTCGCCCGCTTGCGTCTCGCCCAAAATCCGTTAGGCAAGAGACCCTCAAATCGTACCGCCTTCCTACCGCAGGCAGACCATGTCCCAGCAAGAATCCGCCGAGCGCAAGCCGGTCCTCAACGACTCCGCGCTCCTCTTTGCAGCCGTCTGGTTCGGAATCCCCACCGTCCTCCTTATCGTTGGAGAATTCCTCGGCGTCCCCGGCATGGTCAATCACTGGGTCAATCAGCTCATCGGCGGTTGAGTCGCGTCGCTCGCCAACGCCGCGAGCCGCCACACGATTTGAGTTAAGGCAACGCAAATGGCCATGTTCGATGCCGTTCGAAAGGGTTTCAAGAACGCCGTTCATGTCTTCGAAGGAAAGCGAGAGCTGACCGAAGAGAACATCGAAGAGGCCCTCAAGGCCATCCGCCTCTCCCTCTTCGAAGCCGACGTGAACTTCCAGGTGGTCAAGCGGTTCCTCGCGGCCGTCAAAGAGAAGGCGCTCGGCGAAATCGTCCAGGTCCGGATCAAGGACGGCGGCAAGACCCTCCGCGCCTCACCCGGCGATGTCTTCATCAAGATCTGCCACGACGAGCTCGAGGCCCTCATGGGCCCCGTCGACACCGGCCTCACCTTCGTCCAGGGCCGCCTCGGACCCACCGTCATCATGATGGTTGGCCTCCAGGGCGCCGGCAAAACCACCACCACCGGCAAGCTCGCCCGCTTCGTCGAACGCCATCACCAGAAGAAGCCCCTCCTCGTCGCCGCAGACGTCTACCGTCCCGCCGCCATCGAGCAGCTTCAGGTCCTCGGCAAACGCCTCAACATCCCCGTCTACGCCGAGCCCGGTGGCAACCCGCCCGACATCGCCGAGCGCGCCGTTGCACAGGCCAAGGCTGACGGAAACGACGTCGTTATCATCGACACCGCAGGCCGCCTCGCCGTCGACGACCTCCTCATGTCCGAGCTCGAAGAGATCGTTGCACGCGTCAAGCCGCACAACATCCTTCTCGTCGTCGATGCCATGATCGGCCAGGACGCCGTCAACACCGCCAAGGAGTTCAACGACCGCATCGAACTCGACGGCTTCATCATGACAAAGCTCGATGGCGACGCACGCGGTGGCGCAGCGCTCTCCATCAAAGAGGTCACCAAGAAGCCCATCAAGTTCATCGGCCTCGGCGAGGGCATGGAGACCCTCCAGGAGTTCCAGCCCGCCGGCTTCGCCGACCGCATCCTCGGCATGGGCGACATCCGCTCGCTCGTCAGCCGCATCGAGAATGTCGTCACCGAAGACGAGATGAAGTCCCGCGAGTCCGACGCCGCACGCATGATGTCCGGCCAGTTCGACCTCAACGACTTCCTCTCCCAGATCCGCATGATCAAGAAGATGGGCTCCCTCGGCGAGATCGTCGAGATGATGCCCTTCGCCAGCGCGCTCCCCGAGGGCTTCTCCGTCGACGACAACGAGCTCGTCCGCATCGAAGCACTCATCCAGTCCATGACCCCCGACGAGCGCCGCAACCCCGCCCTCGTCGGCAACCAGGTCACCCGCCAGCGCCGCATCGCCAAGGGCTCGGGCCGCAAGCTCGAAGAGGTCACCGAACTCGTCCAGCGCTTCAATATGATGAAGCAGGTCATGGGTGCCCTCTCCGGAAACACCGGCGGCTTCCTCAGCCAGATCCCCGGCTTCAAGCAGCTCAGCGCCCTCAAGAACCTCAAGAACCTCGACATGGGCTCGCTGCTCGGCGGCATGGGCGGAAAGGGCCCCGGCGGCTTCCCCGGCATGGGCGGCTTCCCCGGCATGGGCGGTGGCGGAATGCCCAACATGGCCAGCCTCGAGCAGATGTTCGCCGGCATGCAGCAGCAACAGCAGCCGCAGCAGCCCAAACTCCCCAAGGGCTTCAACATGCCAGGCGTCCGTGCCGTCTCCGAGGCCGAGGCCAACCGCGGTAACGCCGAGTTCGAGCGCGAGAAGCGCCGCAAGCTGGCCGCGAAACTCGCCAAAAAGAAGAACCGCTAGATGGAGCCCCACGCACCGGCCGCGAACGCCTGGCCCGTGCACTGCACCGCTCACCCCGAGCGGAGCGCCGCCGCCTTCTGCACCGTCTGCAAGCTCTCCTTCGCAGGCCTCTTCCTCGCCGTCCGTCCCGACGGCCGGGCCATCTGCCACACCTGCGCGCGGGAGCAGGGGGGCATGCTCTACGCAGACGCCACCCGCACCAACCACGACCCCCTCGCCTCACGCGGCATTATCTCGGTCCTAGGAGCCCTCCTCCTACGACCCTCCGACGCGCTCGTCTCTCGCTTCTCTGGCGCCGTCGCACCCGCGCTCGGCATGAGCTTCGTCGCCTCCCTCATCGGCTACGCCTCCTGGGTCTTCTGGATCCTCCTCCTCGTCCGGGAGCAGATCCTCGCCCTCGCGCAGCAGCGACTCGGCACCCCGATCGAAGAAGACCTCCTCGTCACCGGCCTCTGGATCAGCGTCCCCATCCTCGCCTTCATCCGCACCGCCGTCGCTCCCATCCTCGTCCATATCGGCGCCCGCCTCGCAGGCGCCCCCGAGGACTCTCTCCGTGCCAACGTCCGCGCAACGGCCCTCTCCTCCGTCTCGCTCCTGCTCGTCGCCATCCCGGCCCTCGGCGCCTTCCTCGCGCTCATCGTCGGCGTCCGCGCGATGCTCCACTTCCTGCGGGCGAAGTATGAATTCTCCTACCCGCGCGCGGTCCTCGCACTCCTCCCCTTCATCCTGCTCTACCTGCTCATCGGCCCGCTAGGCTGACGGCAGGCTACCGCACGCGGAAGAGCAGGGCAGTCAGGTACCGGCACTCCGGCATCGCAGCCACATAGGGGTGGTCACCGGCATGGCCGCGCACGCCCACAACATCCACCCGACGTCCGAGCCGCACCGCTGCATCACCGGCCGAGTTCAGGATGGAACCCTCGCCTAGCACCGAACTGCAGGAGCTCACGAGCACCAGTCCGTCAGGCGCTGCCACCCGAAAGGCCTCCACACAGAGCGAGGTCTGCTTCCCTTCACCCGCTTCTGCAGAATTCCGGTCCGGAGCCAACTTCGGCGGGTCAAGCGAGATGAGGTCAAACCGGTCCCCCTTGTCGAACGCACGCCGGAGCCGGTTCTCCACCTTGTCGCTGACCCACTCCGTGTTGCCCGCAAGACCGTTCTCTGCCGCGTTCCGACGCGCAGCAGCAATCGCACCCTCGGAGCTGTCCACACCCAGCACCGATGCAGCCCCTGCGCGGGCCGCAGCGAGCCCGAACCCCCCCGAGAAGCAGAAGGCATCGAACACTCGAGCACCCTTCGCCAGCTCGCCAAACCAGGCACGGTTCTCCCGCTGATCGCAGTAGTGACCCGTCTTCTGCTGGCTCCGCGGCGACCAGATGTAGCGAAGCCCGAGCTCGTTCACCCAGAGCTCCTCCGGCGCCTCTCCAAAGGCAGCCTCATCCATCGCCGCATAGCCCTCGCGCTCCGCGAAGGTCGCATCGTTCCGGTGCCAGAGCCATGCCAGCCCGGCCTCCTTTCGGAGCGCCTCGATGATGCAGCCCAGGTAGGGCGTCAGCACCGCGCTCGACAGGTGCATGAGTGCGCCGTCGCCATAGCGATCCACCGACAAACCCGGCAGCCCATCACCGTCAGCATTCACCAACCGGTAGCTATCCGTCGCAGCCGACGGCAGCCCGAGCCTCCGCCGCAGCGCAACGGCCGATGCCACCCGCTCCTGCCAGAAACTGTCGGGCAGCGTCGCTTCCTCAAAGGGCCAGACGGGCCCGATGCCCAGGAGCCGGATCCGAAGCGCCGATCGCGGGCTCCAGAGACCAAAATCGAGCACCTGGTCCCGCGAGTCGCGGAGCTCGAGCACCGTGCCGGCCGACAGGCCCTCGAGCTGATGCGCGAGCGCGCCGGAGAAGACCCAACGGTGGCCTGCCCAGAAGGGGCGAGCCTTGCGATCTGCCAGAACGGCAACGGGACCCGAGAACTGTGCCATGCGTGAGGCTCCAACGAAAAAGGCGGCCCCCGAAAGAGGTCCGCCTTGACGATCCAGACCTCCAGAAGAGGTCGATGGAAGAGGTAATTAGCGCTTCGAGTACTGGAAGCGACGACGCGCAGCCATGCGACCGTACTTCTTACGCTCCTTGCCGCGGGCGTCGCGGGTGAGGCAACCGGCCGGCTTAAGGGTGGCGCGAAGCTCACCGTCGAACTCGAGGAGCGCGCGCGAGATGCCGTGACGGATGGCGCCGGCCTGACCCGACTTTCCACCGCCAACAACCTTCGCGAACACATCGAACTTGCCGAGCAGGTCAACGAGCTCGAGGGGCTGCTTGAGCAGCATCACCGAGGTCGGACGACCAAAGTAGTCGTCAACGGGCTCACGGTTCACCACGATCGTGCCCGTGCCGGGCTTGAGGGTGACGCGAGCGGATGCGGTCTTGCGGCGGCCAACGGCGCGCCATGAAGTCGAAGCTGCCATAAGGGGCTCCAGGTCAGATTGCTCTATTAAGCGTTGGTAGAAAGTTGGAACGGCGTCGGGTTCTGCGCCTGATGCGGATGGTCAGGGCCAGCATAGACCTTGAGCTTGCCAAGCACCTGACGACCCAGCGGGTTCTTCGGGAGCATGCCCTGAACCGCGTTCTGGAAAATCCGCTCAGGGTGCTTGATCAGAAGATCGCGTGCAGCAACCTCACGAAGACCGCCCGGGTACTGCGTGTGGTGGCGGTACATCTTGTCCTTCCACTTAGCGCCCGACAGAACAACCTTGTCGGCGTTGATCGCCACGACAAAATCCCCCGTGTCCGCGTTCGGCGTGAAAGACGGCTTCGTCTTTCCGCGCAGAATCATCGCCACCTGCGCCGCTGCGCGACCAACCGTCGCTCCGGCCAGATCAACCAGAATCCACTGGCGATCCGCTTCCTCTCGAGTGATGTACAGAGTTCTCATCGTGCGCCCATACCTTCGATGGTCAGTCCCGCACCGAACGACTTCAAGACCGAAGTTCGGGGTGTGGGGGGAGGCGAACTAGGCGATTTGACCGCCCGATGTCAAGTCCCCAACGCCCTCAACCACGGTACTTTCGAAGGTAGTCAGCTGCCTGAACACCCCACTCCGATCCGCCGTCCTCAGCCACAAGGCGCTCCAACTCCGATACCGCAGCGGCTCCATCCCCCAGCAATAGGTAGCTCCGAGCCAACAAGTAGCGGCCCTCCGAACGCAACCCCGACGTCGGGTATCGCGTCAGCATCTCCGAAAGCCGACGCGCCGCTGCCAGCGCATTCGATCGATCCAAGTAGAACTTCCCAACATACAACTCGTGCGCCGCCAAACGATCCGTCACCACCCCGAGCATCCGATCCGCCTCGGGGCGAAGCGTCGAATCGGGACGCCCCTTCACGAACCGCGTCAGCGCACCATAGGCCTCCTTCGCCGACACCAGCTCCCGCTCATGGGCCGGCGGCATCACAAACCACTCGCCAGGCATCTGCTGGTAGGCGCACCGCGCTGCCGCCAGCTCTGCCTCCTCCGCCTTGGCATGGGTCGGACGCTTCTGCGCAAACCGCCGGTAGGCGTCGGCCGCCAGCAGGTAGCTCCCCTCCTCAAAATAGAGATCCCCCAGCCGGTACTCCGCGAGCGCTCCATACGGAGACATCGCGAACTGCTCCGAGATCTCCGTCAGCAGGTTCCGTGCCCCCTCATACTCGCCCCGCTCCAGCGCACGCTCCGCGCGCTCGTAGGCAGCCTGGGCCTCCTCTCCGTAGTTCGCCGGCTTCACCGGCGCCCCTCCGCAGCCCACCATCAACATGCTCACCGCCAGAACGACGACCGACATCCAACGCATTCGCATCGCAACTCGCCTTACGGGTCCGACTGCAACCGGAGCTGCCTGCCCTTCCTCTCGACCAACGAGGCCACCATACTCCTCATCACATCAATGTCGAACGGCTTGTCGAGGTAGCCATTCGTTGCCTCCAGCCAGACGCAGGACTACCCTCGGAACATCTCCCACAGCAGCTCGCGATCGCTCGCCGAATCGTCGGCCACCAGTATCTTCGGAAGGCTCGTGTCGCCCATGCTGAACACCTCGCATCTCACGCCGTTTGTGCTCCTCGTGACACGACCTGTCCACCTTTCGCTCGCCCTCCTGCTGGCCCTCACAGCCTGCGAGCCCGACGAGCCCGACCCCTGCACCGTCGATGCCTTCGGCTGTGTCTCCAACTTCGAGATCCTGCCCACCGATCCCTCCTGCACCACCGCCGAGCCGCTCGCCCTCTCGCTCGGCTGGGGCGAAACCAGCTTCCGCACCTTCGAAGAGGGCCGCCCCGAGGTCGACAACGGCATCCAAGGTGGCCAGCACTTCTTCGCCTCCTTCCGAGCCTCCGGCGCCGAGCTAGACGACGTCCCCTTGGTGGAACTGCGCCTCTTCAGCTTCGGCCCCGTCGGGGCGCAGGACTGCACCGATGAGGTCCTGAGCCGCCGCCAGTGGGACCCCGCCTCCCTGCCTGCCGACGCCCTCACCGGCGACTTCGACCCCGCGCCGACCGGCTCGCCCATCATCCTCGGCTATATGCCGCTCAACCTCCCCGAACTGCCCCCCTTCGGCCCGAGCCGCTGTCTCTCCCTCGGCTCCGAACGCCAACTCCTCGTCGACGCCCCACCGGAGC
>JBIIFW010000006.1:0-25773 GCA_044236985.1 Bradymonadia bacterium
TCGACGCCAACGACCGCGCTGAGCTCGCCGACATCGAGCGCGCCGAACTCCTCGTCATCGAAACCTACCTCCCCAAGCAGCTCTCCGTCGACGAGGCGCGTGAGGTCATCACCGCAACCATCGCCGAGCTCGGCGTTACCTCCAAGAAGGAGGTCAACAAGCTCATGGCCCCGCTCATGGCCAAGCTCAAGGGCCGCTTCCCCGGCAAGGATGTGAAGCCCCTCGTCGAGTCGCTCCTCCCCGAGTAGCCCGAATCGGCGAAGCCCCCGCCGCTACCGCGTGAAGGTCCGCGGCGAGCCCTGCAGCTCGTAAGGCAGGCCGCCGCAGCTCGTCGCGTCGATGGCGTAGGTGCGGATCGTATGGGTGCCTGCCCCCAGCGCCGCAAGCACCGCAGGGTCGTGGTTGTAGGCGTAGCCATGCAGTGCTGTTCCGCCACAGACCCCTTCGGTCACCAGATCGGGCCGGTTCTGGTCGGCGGTCACCGTGCGGTAGATGGGCGTACCCCCGCCGTTGGCGAAGTAGGCGACCAGAATCTGCAGCGTGCTGCTCCAGCTATCAGGGTCGCAGCTCCAGCCGCCGAAGCCCGTCGAGGTTATGTTGTCGAGGTAGCCGTTCGGAATCGACGGTGTCGTCGAGATCCGCACCGCATCGATGGTGTACCCCTCATCAATGAGGCTGAAGTCGCTGGTGAAGTTGAAGCCCAGCCGAGTTGCAGCGCTGAGGCAGCTCGATGGGATGCTCCGGTTGACGGTCGTCGCCGAACCGTAGGAGCCTGAGATGAGGGACCCAACGCTGTTCCACGTTCCTGCTGTCGGGCGGCACTGCACGGTGATGCCATCGTAGTTCGATTCGGTGTAACCGCGAACCTTGAAGCTCAGGCTCACGTTACAACCGCCACATTGGGATGCATCGACGTCTGTGTTCCAGCGGGCGCGCGCACTGGCTCCGTTGGAGTAGCCATAGGAGCCGGAGTCGAAGTCGTAGTCATCGGGAAGATAGGATAGCCCCCACGCGCCAGTTGAGGCATAGGTGGTGGAGCGGCTCCAATCCGCATCCAGCGCCCAGCCCGCGGTGTCTGTCTCGAAGCTCCAGAAGGGGGCGCCCGCCACCGCGGCAAAGCCGCTGCCGCAGGCGCTGCAGGAGGCGATCCCGCCCGTGACCGAGCAGCCGCCACCACAATCAGTCGCAACCTCCGCATAGGTGCAGCCGCTCGCGCCACACGCACCCACTGCGGCATAGTTCACCGCACGGTTGGCATCGCAGCGTGCAGGCGGCGGCGTGTCGCAGCGATCACAGAAGGCAGAGGTCCCGTCGACCGTGCAGGAGGCCTCGCTTCCGCACACCTCCAGATCGCTCCACGCGCCCGTCTGTGGAGCACAGTTTCCACCGGTGCAGAGCGGTGTCGTAACCTGCTGCTGCGCCCGCGCACCGCAGCCCGCGCCATCACAACGGAAGGCGGTGGTCGCCGCGCCGCATGCTGTGCCGTCGGCGGCATCGCGCAGCGAGCAGAGACCGGTTCCGTCGCAGCTGTCTGCAGCGCTGCAGGCTGTTGTTGTCGCCGAGCCACAGGCCGTCCCCGCCGTCGCGAAGGCATCGTTCGGACAGCTCCCTGCGCCATCGCACCGCTCCGTTGAATCGCAGTCACTGACGGCGTCACGACAGACCACGGTCGAGGGCTTCGGTCGGCTGTCGCAACTCCCCACACCGTCGCAGCTGTCTGCATCGTCGCAGACTCCAGACAGGTTGCTACCGCAGCTTGCGCCCTCTGCCGTGAAGTTGGGCGAGCACTCGCCGTTCCCGTCGCAGAGGTCACTGCCGTCGCACGGCCCCGTTGCCAGGGCGCCGCAGCTGGAGCCGACGACCCGGTGGTTGGGCTGGCAGTCGCCAAGCGCGTCGCAGGTATCGGCATTGTCGCATTCGCTCACCGCGCTGGAGCCGCAGAGTGTACCGGGAGGCAGCAGCGCGCCGCCCCCGCAGGAGCCAGCGCCGTCACAGGAGCCGGCCCCCTCGCAGGGGCTGCTGGCGACAAGGCAGCTGGTTCCCGCGGCGAGCGGGTTGCTCAGGCAGCGCCCCGCGCCGTCGCAGCTGTCGGCCGCGTCACACTCCGTCGCCGAGCGATCGCCGCACGATGTGCCACCGGGCTGAAGTGCGTCGGCGCCGCACCCTCCGCGCCCGTCACAGAACTCGGCGATGTCACAGTCGCTCGCCGCGGGCCGACAGACCGTCGTGGTTGGCGCCTGGTTGGCAACGCAGCGTCCGAACAGGTCGCAGCTGTCCGGTGCATCGCAGGCCGACGCACTCGCCGAACCGCAGGCGCTTCCCACCGGGGCCAACTGAGCCGAACAGCCACCCGCACCGTCGCAGACATCCGGGGCATTGCACTCGGTCGCGACGCTCGAACCGCATGCGACGCCGGCCGGCGAAACCCGCGGGAGGCAGCTTCCTGCCCCGTCGCAGCTGTCGCGTCGGTCACAGGGGGAACTGCTCGGGTCGCCGCAGGCGGTGAAGGCTGGCAGCGCATTGGCCAGGCAGGCCCCCTCGCCATCGCAGGTGTCCGGCGTGTCGCATTCAGAGCCATCGGGGTTGCCGCAGCTTGCCCCCGCCGGCACATGGCGATCCTCGCATCCTCCGAGCCCATCGCACCGGTCGGGTGCGTCGCAGGCCGAGCTGCCGGGGTCACCGCAGGTAGCCGTGTCGGGCGCAAAGTTGGGCAGGCACTCACCGCTGCTGTTGCAGCTGTCGGGGGCGTCGCAGGCGCTGCTGGTAGCATCTCCGCAGAGTGTCCCTGCGGGCTTCTGTCCGGCGCTCGCGCAGACGCCGAACCCGTCGCACCGCTCGCCGAGCAGGCAGGCTCCGTCGCCACCGCCACAGGCTGTGTCGAAGGGCTCGAAGTTCGCGTCGCAGTTGCCAAACCCGTCGCAGCTGTCTGGCGCGTCGCAGAGGGTCGAATCGGGCGATCCGCAGCTCGTCCCTGCGCCGGCAAACCGGTCAGCCGGACAGGCAGCAGAGAGCCCGTCGCAGACCTCTGCGGCATCGCAGAGGTTCGACGCCTCGCGGCAGGTCGTGCCTGCATCGAGAGGTGTGCAGATACCCTCGCGACCCGGCAGGTCGCACCGGGCGCAGCCTTGGTTGCAGGCCACATTGCAGCAGAAGCCATCGAAGCAGCCGTTTGCATCGCCGCAGACCGTCGCCGCGGTCGCCGGCGTGCAGGCAAGAGGGCCTCCGATGGTATCGGCCGTGTCTGCGGCTGTATCTGCCGCGCTGTCAGGCGCCGTGTCGGTAGCGGTATCTTCGCTCGCCGTATCGGCGCTGCCCGTGTCGCTGACCCCCGAGTCAACCCTGCCGGTGTCGCGCACCGAGGCTGCATCTTCGTCGGTCGCGACACCCACCGTCTCGCCACCCGCGCACCCCGTCGCGGTCAACACAAGCAGTGCAAGGATGCAGCAGGCGAAACGAATCGTCATGGGACTCCTGTGAACTCGTGAACTCGTCGCCAACAAAGCGTCATATGGTTCGGTACCACGAAGCCGCGCGGCTTTACAGTAACAATGGGCCTCGGTAATCCGCCTGCCGCAGCCTCACGCTCCGAGCGCGCGCTGCATCACTGGAGGTCGAAGTGGAAGAGTTTAAGCCGGGCATGAAGATTCGACGCAAGGCAGACGAGGCAGAGGTTCCCGAAGGCGCGGAGCAGCCGGCTGAGGCTCCTCAGGCGTTGCCGTCGGAGACTGTTTCCTCCGCACCGGAGGCAGCGAAGCCCGCTCCCGTCTCCGCAGCGCCCGCACCGCGCCCGGCCGAGGCCGCTCCCGCACACGAGCCCCGTCGCGACCCCTCGCCCCCCGACCAGAAGGTCCCGACAACGGACGACTTCGCCGCCATGTTCGGCGCGACCGACACCACCGTCGCCTACTTCAGCAATGGCGACCGGGTGAAGGCCCGCATCGTCTCCATTGCGCGCGGCACCATCTTCGTCAGCCTCGGCGCCAAGACCGAGGGCACCATCGATGCCTCCGAGTTCGTCGATGAAGCGGGCAACATCACCGTGAAGATCGGCGACGAGGTCGAGTCCTTCGTCGTCAACACCCGTGGTGGCATCAAGCTCTCCACCGCGCTCGGCAAGAACATCAAGTCTCTCGAGATGCTCGAAGAGGCCAAGAACCAGGGCATCCCCGTCGAGGGCAAGGTCCTGTCGCACAACAAGGGCGGCTTCGAGATCCAGCTTCCTGGCGTGAAGGGCTTCTGCCCCTTCTCCCAGATCGACTTTGAGAGCGGCGGCGAGCCCGACAAGCATGTCGGCCAGAGCTACCGCTTCCTCATCACCCGCATCGAAGAGGGCGGCCGCAACGTCGTCGTCTCGCGCACGCAGCTCATCCGCGACGAGCGCCGCCGCGCGGCCGATGAGACGATGTCCAAGATTGAAGAGGGCAGCGAGCTCGACGGCACCGTAACCCGCATCACCGAGTTCGGCGCCTTCGTCGACCTCGGAGGCGTGGAGGGCATGGTGCATGTCTCCGAGCTTGGCTGGTCGCGCGTCGCCAACCCGGCCGACGTGCTCTCGATGGGCGCGACCGTCCGCGTCCGCATCCTCCGCATTGAGGACTCCGTCACCAAAGACGGCCGCCCCTCCAAGCGGATCAAGCTGTCGATGAAGGCCGCCACCAACGACCCCTGGCTGGAGGCAATTGCCGCCTTCTCCATCGGTTCCACCTACAGCGGCACGGTCGCCAAGCTCGAGAAGTTCGGCGCCTTCGTGGAGATCGCGCCCGGTGTCGATGGTCTCGTCCACATCAGCGAGATGGCCGTTGGTCGTCGTATCGCTCACCCCTCCGAGGTCGTCGCCGTCGGCGATCGCGTCCAGGTGCAGGTTGTCGATGTCGATCCCCGCAAGCGTCAGATCGCGCTCTCGATGAAGGCGCTCGCCGAGGACCCTTGGGCCGGCGTCCCAGCAGCCTTCCCTGTCGGCACCAAGGTGCAGGGCACGGTAGAGTCGGTGCAGAGCTTTGGCCTCTTTGTCACGCTCGCCGGTGGCATCACGGGCCTCGTCCCGATGTCGCAGTTGGCGGAGGGCGAAGACAAGTCGGTCCACGCGAAGTTCGCTGCCGGCAGCCCCATCGAGGCGACCGTCCTCGCGGTGGAGCCGGAGCGCCGTCGCCTCACCCTCTCGCGTCGCTCCGATCAGGACGCCGAGTCAGAGGCTGCGCTCAAGGCCTACCGTAGCTCCAAGCAGGGCGAACCGGCGCGGCTCGGCACCTTCGCCGACCTCCTCGCTGGCAAGACCCGGGGATAGGGGTAGACAGAACGGTCCAGGGGGGCCTTGAGGCGACTTGGCAGATGGGAAACCTCTGCTAGGTTGCGAAGGTTCTGCTGGCTCGGTGGCTGTTTCGCCATCTCGCTCCGCAGAGCTCGGAGAGGGATTCATGGCGGCAGTTGCAGTATCCAAATCCGTGTCTAGATTGCGGCTCCCACCCCTCCAGAAGCGTTTGGCCTGAGCGCTGCGCTTCGACGAGGGCGGGGAATACCACGAAGATCGGGTCGCGTTTGGCAACCCGGAAACCGTGAATACGAGATGTCTCCCGATGGCTGGTGCCTGTCGGTTTCCGTTTACCAGGATGGTACTGTATGTATGAAGGCGCAATGGAATCTAGTTTCTCTTCCTCTGCCAACGATGACCTGATGGCTGTGCTCTCCCCCGTGACTGAGGGCGAAGCCGATGCGAAGGAAGGAGAACTGGTGACCGAGGCGGAGCTGGAGGCGGGGCTGAGTGCCTTGCTGCTTCCGGCCGATCCGGTCGTGCGTGTGCTCCCCCAGCGGGCCATCGTGCTCCCACCCCCGTCGTCGGAGCTGGTCTTCTCCAGCGACCCGCTGACCACCTACCTCGCGCAGCTCAAGCAGGTGGAGATTCTGCCTGCAGAGAAGCAGCAGGCGCTGGCCGAACGCTACCACGCGAACGGCGACATCGACGCGGCCCGGAGCCTCATCCTCTCCAATCTGCGGCTCGTGGTGAAGATTGCCCACCAGTACCAGCGCCGCAACGGGCAGCTGATGGAGATCATCCAGGAGGGCAACATCGGCCTCTCGGAGGCGGTGAAACGCTATGACCCCTACCGCGGGGTGAAGTTCACCTCCTACGCCCAGTACTGGGTGAAGGCGATGATCCTCAACTACCTGATGAACGCCATGCAGCTCATCAAGGTGGGCAACACCCGCGCCGGTCGCAGGCTCTTCTACAACCTGCAGAAGGCCCGCAAGGAGCTCGAGAACCAGGGACTCCTGTCGCCGACGACCCGTCAGATTGCCGACCATCTTGGGGTGGAGGAGCGCGAGGTCATCGACGTCGGTCAGGTCCTCAATGCGCGGCCTGTCTCCTTCGATGCGCCGGTGGGTGCCCCGGGTTCGAAGACCTACGCAGAGGTGATTGCCGACAACCAGCAGATGGCGCCGGACGAGGCGGTCGCGCGCAAGCGGCTGCAGGATCAGATTCGGGTGGCCTTCGAGACCTTCCGCGCCGCACTCAAGAACGATCGGGAGCGGGCCATCTGGGACCGCCGGGTCGCCAACGATGAGCCGGAGAGCCTGCAGGAGATCGGCGAGACCTTCAGCGTCTCGCGAGAGCGGATCCGGCAGATCGAGAAGGAGCTCAAGCAGGACTTCCGGGCCTACTGGGTCGAGACGGTCGGTCAGGCCGACGCAGACCTGCTTCTGCTCGACTGAACCGCAGCGGCGCGTTTGACGCCGCAGCGTTCGCGCCTATCAGGGCGGCACACACAATGCTGAAGCAAGCCGGACAGCCCGTCCGGCCTCAGCAGACGGGCAGAGTCGCACCGTCGGTAGCCATCTTGAGGGAGGTCCCATGATCCGTTCAGAGAAGCTCACGATCAAGTCCCGCGAAGCCATCGAAGCAGCGGTGGACGCGGCGCAGACGCAGCAACATCCGAGCATTGACGGCCTTCACCTGCTGGTCGCGCTGCTCCGTCAGGAGGATGGATTTGCGGCCGCGCTGACACGCCACCTCAGCCTCTCGGTCGACGCGCTTCTCCGCGATGCAGAGGCGCAGCTGGCGAAGCTGCCCAAGGCCTCTGGCGACCTGCAGCGGGGACTCACGGCCGCGCTCGACAAGGCCTTTGCCATCGCGCAGCTGGAGGCCGATCGCATGCACGACACCCATGTGTCGGTGGAGCACCTCTTCTTCGGGCTGCTCGAGGCCGAGAGTGCCGTCTCCAAGCTCCTCCGGGGCCACCGGCTCAGTGCGGAGATCCTGCGCAGGGCCATCCTCGATCTGCGCGGGAGCCAGCGGGTGGTGGACGACCAGCCCGAGTCGAAGTTTCAGGCGCTGGCGAAGTATGCGCGCGACCTCACCGAGGCTGCGCGGACGGGCAAACTCGACCCTGTCGTGGGGCGTGACGAGGAGATTCGACGCTCGCTGCAGGTGTTGAGCCGCCGGACAAAGAACAACCCGGTGCTCATCGGAGAGCCGGGTGTGGGCAAGACGGCCATCGTGGAGGGCATCGCACAGCGTATCGCCAGCGGAGATGTGCCGGAGAGCCTTCGGAGCAAGCGGCTGCTGAGCCTCGACCTGGGCTCGCTCGTTGCGGGCGCCAAGTACCGCGGCGAGTTCGAAGATCGGCTCAAGGCGGTGCTCGCGGAGGTGACTGCTGCGGCTGGCGAGGTCATCCTCTTTGTGGACGAGCTGCACACCATCGTGGGTGCGGGCGCGGCGGAGGGGTCGATGGATGCGAGCAACATGCTCAAGCCTGCGCTGGCCCGCGGGGAGCTTCGCTGCATGGGCGCCACGACGCTCAAGGAGTACCAGAAGTACATCGAGAAGGATGCCGCGCTGGAGCGCCGCTTCCAGCCTGTTTTCGTTGGCGAGCCAACCGTACCGGACACCATCACCATCCTGCGCGGCCTCAAGGAGCGCTACGAGGTGCACCACGGTCTCCGCATCTCCGACGGCGCGCTGGTGGCGGCCGCGACGCTGTCGAACCGCTACATCGCCGACCGTTTCCTGCCCGACAAGGCCATCGATCTCATGGACGAGGCTGCGGCCCGGATGAAGATGGAGACGGAGAGCATGCCGAGCGAGATCGACGATCTGGAGCGGCGGCTGATCTCGCTGGAGATTGAGCGCGAGGCGTTGCGGAACGAGGACGACAAGGCCTCGCAGGATCGCCTTCAGGCAGCAGAGCATGAGATTGCCGATCTGCGCGCCACAGCGGCCTCCAAGAAGGTTGTCTGGCAACAGGAGAAGTCGGTGCATTCGGCCCGTCGCGAGGCCAGCGCGCTGCTGGAGCAGAAGCGGTATGAGCGTGAGGCGGCGGCACGACGAGGCGAGCTCGAGCTGGCTGCGCGGCTGCAGTACGGAGAGATCCCGACGATTGAGAAGCAGATCGCTTTGGCCGATGCCGAACTCGCTGCGCTGCGAGCTGGCGGCAAGAGCTACCTGCGCGAGCAGGTGACGGCCGAGGATGTGGCGGCGGTGGTGGCCCGTTGGACGGGCATTCCGGTAACGCGGATGGTGGAGTCGGAGCAGGAGAAGCTGCTCGAGATGGAGAGCCGTCTGCGGGAGCGGGTTGTGGGGCAGGAGCATGCAATCTCGGCGGTGGCAGATGCCGTACGCCGCTCGCGGAGCGGGCTTGGCGATCCCAACCGCCCCATCGGCAGCATGCTCTTCTTGGGGCCAACGGGCGTTGGAAAGACCGAGCTGGCAAAGGCGCTCGCGGCCTTTCTGTTTGATGACGAGTCGGCGCTCGTTCGCATCGACATGTCGGAGTACATGGAGAAGCATGCGGTGGCGCGGCTCATCGGAGCGCCGCCCGGCTATGTGGGGTATGACGAGGGCGGCCAGCTGACGGAAGCCGTGCGTCGGCGCCCCTACGCGGTCATCCTGCTCGACGAGATCGAGAAGGCGCACAGGGATGTGACCAACATCTTGCTGCAGGTCCTCGACGACGGCCGGTTGACCGACGCAAAGGGGCGGACGGTCGACTTCAAAAATGCGGTCATCATCATGACCTCCAACGTTGGCAGCCAGCAGATCCTGGAGCTGGCCGGCGACGACAAGGCGATTGCGGTCGCGGTGCAGCAGGCGCTGTCGGAGACCTTCCGGCCCGAGCTTCTGAACCGCCTCGATGAGACGGTCATCTTCCACTCGCTGTCGCGCAGCCAGATGGACGACATTGTGCGGATTCAGGTCAAGTCGCTGGTCTCGCGGCTAGAGGGGCGGGAGATCCGGCTGGAGCTCACCGACGACGCCCTGGAGTTCCTGGCGGAGGAGGGGTTCGACCCCATGTATGGGGCCCGTCCGCTGAAGCGGGCGATCATCCATCACCTCCAGAACCCGCTGGCGAAGAGGCTTCTCGGTGGAGGCATGGCACCGGGATCAACGATGGTGGTGGGTGCGGGCAGCGGCGCGCTGACCTTTGCACTGCGGGCCAGCGCCGAGCCCTAGCGTCGAACTTCTGGTCGCTCCTGCTCGGCCTTGGTGGTAGGGTGAGGTTTCACTCACACTTGCGCGAGCCAGCGACCTATGTCGGACCGGTCCAGAGAATCTAGCGCGCGGCTCGGGCGGAGCATCCGCAGGGGTCGCTCGCAGGCGTCGCGCATGGAGCAGGCTTCGATCGCCGTGGTGGGGCTGCTGCTGGTGCTGGCACCGCTGTCGGGCGGCGGCATCCTCGCGGGGTTTGCGATGCCGGTGGCGCTGGCCGCGGTACCGGCCTGGCTCTGCTGCCTCTGGGCGGCACGGCAGCGGGACGATGCCTATCAGCTCTCGCCGGTCGTCATCTTCCTGCTGGTCTTGGCCGCCCTGACGCTCCTTCGCGGGAGTTCGCTCGGGGGCTGGATGGCGGCGCCGCTGACGGCGCAGGGGTGGGGGCTCTGGCCCGTGTTGCCTCAGACGGGTGCCCTCGCGCCGGGTGGCGCGGCGAGCGCCGCGGTCCGTCTGATGGGCATGGCGCTGGTGGTAGATGCGGTGGCGATGCGGTTCGGAACGACGACAGGATTTCGACAGTTGCTGACCGTCTCCATGGCGGCAGGCCTGCTGGTGATGGTGGTGGGCCTATCGCATGAGGTTGTCGGGGCGACCGGGCTCTATGGGAGCTATCTCTTCCCCGCCGCATCGCACTTCACGCCGCTGGCGGCCCCCTTCTCCAACCCCAATGTGGCGGGCAGCCTCTGCGCGCTTGGAGCGGTTGCGGCCTGGGGGCTGGCCGCGCTGCGGGGCGACCATGCGTGGGCTCGTGCGGCCTTGGTCGTGGCGGGCCTGCTGCTTGTGGTGCAGGCGTTCCGCTTGGAGGCGCAT
The DNA here is from genome assembly GCA_044236985.1 of Bradymonadia bacterium. Classification (GTDB taxonomy): domain Bacteria; phylum Myxococcota_A; class Bradymonadia; order REDH01; family REDH01; genus CAIWGR01. The sequence continues at coordinate 10,295 of JBIIFW010000006.1, forward strand.
GGCACGCTGGCCGCGACCGGTGCGGCGCTTGTGGCAGGACTGTTGGCATGGTTGGTAGCGCGTCGGACTCGTGGCGGCCTGGCGGCGACCTTGTTGATGTTGCTACCTTTGGCAGCCGGCCTCGCATGTGCGGCTCTGGTGGCTGGCGTGACTGCGTCACCGAGCGTCGCGGAGGCGACCCGGTCGCTGACGGGCAAGGTCGGCTTCTGGCAGCGGGCCTACGCTCACCTCGGCGACGCGGGACTTTTCGGGTTTGGTCCGGGTGGGTTTCACGACCTGGGTGCCCGCATCCTGCCTGTGGCTGGAGGCTATCGCCCGGCCTTCGTGGAGTCGGAGCCGGCGCAGCTTATCTTCGATCATGGCTGGTTGATGGCTGCCGTGGCGATGGCGGTCGGGGTCTGGATTTTTGGGACTACGGTTCGGCGGTTGTGCGCGGGCTCGCAGCGTGGCTACGCGGCTGCGCTATCGGTGCTCACGGTCTGGGTTGTGTGCGACGCGATGCTGGGCATGGCCTGGGAGAGCCTGCCCTTTGCCTTCCTGGTTCTCTCTCTGGGAACGGTGTCGTGGCGAATGGCACGCCCCGCGCCCGCAGGGCAGGGGGTTGCGCTCCGCGGCTGGGTGGTGGGTCTGGTTTCGGCGCTGGTGTTGGCGTTTGCTGCGCCGCAGCTCGCGGCCTCGAGCGGGCTGGGTCAGCAGCGTGGCCGTAACCCCTTTGCCGGGGTCGAGCGTCGCGTGAAGGAGGTGGATGGCGCCTGGTCGGAACGGGTGCTGGTGCAGGCGCGGCTGGCGCCCATGGCGCCGATTGTCCTGGTGGAGGAGGGTCGGCGCTCCCTGGCGAAGCGTGACAGCAGGCGGGCAGCCGAGATTGCCGCCTGGTTAACCGACGCGGCGCCGATGGATGAGTCGTCGCTCGCCTTTCGTATCAACGAGGCGGAGCAGCGGAAGTCAGCAGAGGAGGTCTGCGCTCGAACGCACGACTTCCTCATGGCAAACAATCCCTACCTGGTCCGTCCACGGTTCTGGACTCGACTGGGTGCAGTGGTCTCGACCTGGGTACCCTGCCTGCCGAAGGAGTCGGGCGCAGAGGTTGCGGCGATCTCCTTTCTTCGACGCGAGAAGCGTCTCGACGATGCGCTGGCGTTGACGATCGCGCTGCTCTCTCGGAGCCCGAGCTGGCTTCCGACCATCGATGCGGGCTTTCACATCTCGATGACGCTGCGGAGATATGACTCTGCCGAGCTCCTGCTGGAGCAACGTGCACTGGCTTCGGGCGAGAGCGTGGAGACGACCCGGCTGCGGCTGACGCTGGAGGCGGCGCAGGGAGCAACGCCGGCGCTGATGCAGCGGCTGGAGGCAGCCATCGCAACCTATCCGACGGAGGGCCGGCTGCGGCTGATTCGGCTAGATGTGGTGCGCGAGATGGCAGGTCGCGGCGCGGCGCCGGAGGGAGCTGCCGCGATGGTCGCTACGGACGGTCGCGAGCTGCGCCTGATCTCCGGCGGCAACACCACGGAGAACGCCAAGACGAGTCTCGCGGTGGGACAGGCCTATCTGGCGCTGGGGCGGTTCGACGAGGCGGAGCAGCAGCTCAAACTTGCACAGGAAGAGTCGGCCTTCCGTGCGCCGGCGGAGCGAGCGCTGGTGGCGCTGCAGAAGGCGCGTCGCGGTGCGAGGCTGCTGCGTGCGCCGGCAGCCACACCTCCGGCCCCGCCGAAGTAGCAGCCTGAGAGTTGAGGTTTGGCAGGGATGGAATCGACCTTTGACGGCGGGAGGGGAGTCGAGGTAATCACCCCTCAGCGTTGTTCCCATTGGCCTGGGTATCTGTCGTGATTGTCTTCAGCTTCGACTATCCGCCGCACGATGGAGGGATCGCCAGACTCTGCAGCGAGATTGTCTCGGCGGCAGCGGCCGCGGGGGTGGCCGTGGAGGTCCTGACGCAGTCTTCGGAGCTGTCTGGCCTCTCGGTCCCCGGAGTTCCGACTGTTCGGGTGAACCCCGAGCGTCCGCGGCGCGAGCTTGCCGCGCTGATACGTGTGCCATCGTGGCGCGACGCGGTTGTGGTGAGTGGAATCTGGTATCCTGAGGGGCTCCTCGCTGCGCTCGGCCAGCCACGGTTCCACGCCATCCTTGCACATGGGATGGAGCTCATGCCGTCGCGTTCTCCGTGGCGTCGTCGGCTCTGGTCAACGCTGCAGCGCCGGACCCTTGAGGGAGCGCAGGTGGTGGTTGCAAACTCGCAGTACACGGCGGAGTGGGTCCGTCGCACGGCACCGGCGGCGGTTGTGGAGCTGGTTCCGCTTGCAGTCGATGCAACCCGTTTCACACCGGATGGCCGCGAGGCAGAGCGGGAGCGCCGCGGCTGGCAGGGCAAGCAGGTGGTGCTCACGGTGAGCCGTCTTGCGGGCTACAAGGCGCACGACACGGTACTGCGCGCCATCGCGTTGCTTCCCAAGGAGCAGCGGAGCGACCTCCGCTACGCCATCGCGGGCCGCGGGCCTGCGGAGGCCTCGCTTCGGGCACTCGCTTCAGAGCTCGGCGTGGCGTCGATGGTGGAGTGGCTCGGCTTTGTGGCGGAGTCGGAACTCGCCTCGCTCTACGCAGCATCCGATCTCTTCGTCTTGCTGACCCGTGAGCGAGAGGCGACACGCGAGGTGGAGGGGTTCGGACTCGTGTTCCTGGAGGCGCAGGCTTGCGGCACTGCTGTCTTGGGCGCTCGGACGGGTGGCATTCCGGACGCGGTCAGCGAGGGTGAGGGAGGCTGGCTGATCGAGGCCGATGATGAGGCCGCGCTCTCCGTGCATCTTCGCGCGTTGGTCGCCTCGCCGGAGACGGTCCGGGCGGAGGGCGCCAGGGGCCGCGAGCGGGTGCTGCGAGACTGCACGTGGGAGGGCTACTGGCTGGCCTTCCGTGCGGCGCTCAATCGGCACGGAGCGGGGCTCTAGATGGGCGCTTTGCCGACTGTTTCTGTGATGATCCCCTGCTTCAACGCCGAGCGTTCGCTCCGCTGGGCAGTGGCCTCGATGCTCGAACAGACCTTCACCGATTGGGAGTGTCTTATCGTGGACGACGGCTCGACCGACGGCACATGGGAGTTGCTGCAGCGGTTCGATGACCCGCGCATTCGCCTGCAGCGCCTGCGTGTGAATTGCGGCCGTGGCTGGGCCAGGGCGGCAGCGCTCGAGATGGCAACAGGGCAGTTCCTCGGCATGGTGGATGCGGATGACTGGGTCTATCCCGACAAACTGTCGAAACAGGTCGCGGCGCTTGGGCGCTTTCCGGAGGCAGGGCTCGTTAGCTCGGCGATGGCGATCACGGACGGGTCTGGCGAGATGATTGGTCGCCAAGGTCCGGCGCGCGAGGAGTTGCGGGCACCACTTGTCCGCTTGGGTCATTCCGATCTGCCGCATGCCTCGTCGCTGCTCCGCATGGAGGCAGCGCGTGAGGCGGGATACGATCGGTCGCTCCGCTTCAGCGAAGACCGTGATTTTCTGGTGAAGGTTCGTCGGCGTCACGCGGCCTGCCTGCTCGCGTCGCCGAACTATGTCTACGCCCAGCCTGGCTCCATGACCTTTGCGAAGATGGCGGCGAGTTACGCAGCGCAGTTGCAGATCTTCTCGAAGCACCGGCGTGAGGAGCCGCTGCGCGCGTTGCTGCTGGCGGCCGAGGCGGTTGCCAAGCGGGAGGTCTATCGTGGCTGCTACGCGGCGGGTTTGGGTGAGCGGTTGGTTGCGCAGCGCTGGACTCGACCTGCTGCGGCGGAGGTTGCGGCGTTCGAGCGCGCACGTGCAATCGTCGCCACACGCGCAACCTCTCTGGAATCGGCATTGGCGAATCGTTAGAGCGGCTTTCCGTTTGGGTCTTCCTTGGTCAGGGTCTCTGTCATGCATGAGCGAGTTGGTGTCATTGGCCTCGGCTACGTCGGTCTTCCGGTCGCGCTTGCCTTCGCTGATCGGTTCGAAGGGACGGTCGGTTTCGATGTGAAGCAAGGGCGCGTGGATGCGCTCCGCGCGGGTTTTGATGTTACCGCCGAGGTGGAGAAGGAGCGTCTGCTTGCCTCGTCGCTGCGCGTGACTGCAGACCCTGCAGACCTCGCGGGGGTAACCTTCTTCGTCGTGACAGTCCCCACGCCGATTGATGACAGCAAGCGCCCCGACCTCACCGCGATGATCAGGGCCTCGGAGACGGTCGGAAGGGTGCTCAAGCCGGGCGCCGTCGTCGTTTACGAGTCGACCGTCTATCCTGGTGTGACGGAGGAGATCTGCGGTCCCGTGCTCGAGCGAATCTCGGGCCTGCGCTGCGGCGTCGACTTCACGCTGGGCTACTCGCCCGAGCGCATCAACCCGGGCGACCGGGAGCATACGCTTGAGCGCATCGTGAAGGTGGTTTCAGGTCAGGATGCGGCGACGCTCGACCGTGTAGCAGCAGCCTATGGCGCCATCGTGCAGGCGGGTGTGCATCGCGCGCCGACCATCAAGGTGGCCGAGGCAGCGAAGGTGATTGAGAACACGCAGCGCGACCTCAACATCGCGCTCATGAACGAGCTGGCGATGATCTTCGACCGTCTTGGTATCAACACCCGAGATGTGTTGGACGCAGCCGGCACCAAGTGGAACTTCCTCAAGTTCTCGCCCGGCCTGGTCGGTGGCCACTGCATCGGGGTTGACCCCTACTACCTGACGGCGAAGGCCGAGAGCGTTGGCTTCCGCCCCGATACCATCCTCGCCGGTCGCCGGGTCAATGATGGCATGGGCGCCTTCATCGCGACGAAGATGGTGAAGCTGTTGCTGGCGTCTGGCCGAGATGGCAGCAGCCTGCGGGTGGGTGTGCTTGGACTCACCTTCAAGGAGGATGTGCCCGACATCCGGAACAGCCGCGTGCCTGATATCCTGCACGAACTCCGTGAGTTCGGCATCGATCCCATCATCCACGACCCGCACGCGGAGGCCGACGAGGTGGCGCACGAGTATGGCCTAACGCTCAGCCCGCTCGATGCCTTCTCGGGTCTCGATGCATTGGTGCTGGCGGTGTCACACCTCGAGTACCGTGAGATGGCAGCAGACTCGCTCTTTGGTATGTTGAAGCCGGGTGGACTGCTCGTCGACGTAAAGTCCTGTATTCCGCGTTCGCGCGTGCCAGAGGGCATCGCCTATTGGAGCCTGTAAACGATGCCCTCTGACCAGCCCATCCTTGTCACCGGCGCGGCCGGCTTCATAGGCTATCATGTTGCCGAGCGTCTGCTTGCCGAGGGTGAGCGGGTGGTGGGCATAGACAACCTCTCGGACTACTACGATGTGGGGCTCAAGCGCTCCCGTCTTGCCCGGCTGGCTGCGTTGTCCAACTTCGAGTTTATCGAAGCGGATATCTCCGACCGTGTGGCAGTACCGGCGCTGTTCGCCCGGCTCCGTCCTGCAAGCTGTGTTCACCTCGCCGCTCAGGCCGGCGTTCGGTACAGTCTCGAGCATCCGCACGCCTACCTCGATGCCAACCTTGCGGGCACGCTGAACATACTTGAGGGCTGTCGCCACAACCCTGTTTCGCATCTGGTCTACGCCTCATCGAGTTCGGTCTATGGCTCCAATGCGGTGCTCCCCTTCTCTGTGCGACAGGGCGTGGACCACCCGCTGAGCCTCTACGCAGCGACGAAGAAGGCCAACGAGATGATGGCCCACTCTTACAGCCATCTCTACGGTATCCCCACGACGGGGCTCCGTTTCTTCACGGTGTATGGACCGTGGGGACGACCCGATATGGCCATGTTTATCTTCGCCAAGGCCATCCTGGAAGGGCGTCCGATTCAGCTCTTCAACCATGGCGAGATGCTTCGAGACTTCACCTACATCGACGACATCGTCGAGGGAATCGTGACGCTCCTTCGCACGCCTCCGGCGGCGAATCCTGCGTGGGATGCAGCCACGGGTGACCCCGGCACAAGCGCTGCCCCTTACCGGGTCTTCAACATCGGCAACCACCGGCCCGTGAAGGTCCCCTACGTCATCGAACTGCTCGAGAAAGAGCTTGGCGTGAAGGCCGTCGTCGAGAATCTGCCGATGCAGGCGGGCGATGTGCCTGCCACCTTTGCCGACATCGACGACCTGCATGCGCTGACCGGCTTCTGGCCGCGCACCAACATCGAAGAGGGCATCAAGCGGTTCGCCGCCTGGTACCTCACCTACTTCCGCAGCTAGCTCGCCGGGCCGTCGAGGACGGAGCGAAACAGCCGCGCCAGATCACCCACCTGGCGCCCTGAGAGGTAGCGCGAGCGATAGGCAACCTGTTGCGCCGTTGCCGGCAGATCGCCTTCGAGCGCTCTCCTGAAGGTGGCGACGCGCTCCTCCTGGTTGCCGTCGAGGAAATGCCCCAGGCCGGCTTGCTCGAGCTCCTTCCGTGCCTCACTCGGGTTGGGTACGTCGGCAATCACCTGCAGGCCGAGGCCGATGTAGTCGTTGAGCTTGGCGAAGGAGCACCACCAGTAAGAGCGCTGGCCCGGAAAGAGGAGCGCTGCATCGGCCGCGACCATGAGGCGGTAGAGTTCAGGCTGGGGGAGATGGTCAACGAACTGCACGCGGGCTTCCAGCTTCCGCGCCGCCAAGATGGGTTGCAGCATCGGCAGGTTGATCAGTTTGGCACCGACCACCTTCATGGTGAGGTTCCGTCCGGCGGCGCCAAGCTGCTTGGCCACCTCAGCGAAGAGGTCGAAGAAGTCGTTGGCATAGTCGGCCAAGAACTCACCCGCGTAGACAACAACGGGATTCGCATGGTCGCGCGCCGGCCACACTGCCGGCAGCGAGGCTTCGTCGATGCCGGTGGGGATGTGATGCGCAGGTCGCAGGCGTGCAGGGTCGAAGGCGTCTTGCAGAATGAGCGTATGAATCGAGCTGATGACGGTGATGGCATCGGCGCTGTAAACGGTGTCGCGCACATTGTCGGTCTGGAGGCGCGCGACCCGCGGATTTGAGGAGAAAAACCTGCGTCCGTAGGGCAGCGGGTCTCGGAAGTCTGCAACCCAGTGGAGCCCCCGCTGCTTCATCGCCAGCCCGATGGTGTTGCAGGAGAAGGGCTGCGACGTCGTCCAGATGAGACGAGCACCGTACTCGATGACGGCCCGCTCACAGGCCTCGATGGCCGGACCTACCCAGGTGTTGTAGCGGTCGGGGACCTGTACCCAGTCGTACAAAAGCCTCTGGTAGGCGCGGCGGCTGAAGGCGCCTAGCCGATCCTTCGGCTCCGAGGCGGCGGCCAGCGGCGCGTCAGTCGCTGCTGCTGCTGCGCTGAGGCTCTGTGTGGTGCGCGCGTCGCCACCTGCCAACATGCGCAGACCGCGAAGTGTCGGTTCCACGTAACGGGCGCGGATGACGACAGCCTCGGGCGGCAGCTGCGGCAGCAGCGACGGGTCCTCGAGGTAGACGTAGTTGGTGTCGGTCGTGACAACGATGGGCCGAAAGCCAAAGGCAGGGAGATACTTCGCGAGCCGAAATGCACGGAACATGGCTGCGTGCGACTCCGGCGCGAAATGCGCCGCGACGATGATGATGGGCTCTAGTTGTGCGGTGGTCATGCGACAGAATCCCGTGGGTCGATGGTAGCGCGAACATACCGCTCCGCGACGATGCCTGCTAGTGAATCGCTCCCATCTTCTGCGCAGGAAGCCGCACATGCGTTTCTCTGGAACCTCTACCTACATCACCTCTCCTGAGCTCCGCGACATCGTCAATGTTGCCATCGACCTGCAGAAGCCGCTCCTGATGAAGGGCGAGCCGGGAACCGGCAAGACGCGGCTCGCAGAGGCGATCGCAGAAGACCTCGGGCTTGAGCTCCTCGTCTGGAACATCAAGTCGACCACCAAGGCCCGCGACGGCCTCTATGTTTATGACACCGTTGCACGCCTCAACGATGCCCGCTTCGGCGACGGCGATGTGCGCAACATCCGCGCCTACATCAAGCATGGTCCGCTCGGCCGCGCCTTCGCCTCTGACACGCGGATGATCGTCCTCATCGACGAGATCGACAAGGCCGACCTCGAGTTCCCCAACGACCTCCTCCACGAGCTCGACCGGATGAGCTTCTTGGTGGACGAGACAGGCGAGACCATCGCGGCGAGCGAGCGGCCCATCGTCATCATCACCTCGAACAACGAGAAGGAGCTGCCCGACGCCTTCCTGCGCCGCTGCGTCTTCCACTTCATCGACTTCCCGACGCCCGACTTCATGCGCGACATCGTCCATGTCCACCACCCCGATGTGGAGAAGGCGCTGCTCGACGAGGTCCTCACCCGCTTCTTCTGGATCCGAGACCTTCCGGAGCTCCGCAAGCGGCCCTCAACGAGCGAACTCGTGGACTGGATTGCTGCGCTGCGCCGCGCCGGCATCAGCGCGGAGCGCATCACCACGGAGCTCCCCTTCCTGGGCGTGCTGCTCAAGCGCGAGACCGATGTGGAGCTGGTGAAGCGGGCCGCATCGAGGCCGCGCCGCCCCGGCTTCTAGGCCATGTTCGTCGACTTCCTCTACCACCTGCGGGGCCATGGACTCCGCGTCACACCTACCGAGTGGCTGGCGCTCATGGAGGCCCTCTCGCGCGGACATGCGCGGGCCAGCCTCGGCGTCTTCTACCACCTCGCGCGGGCGATGGTGGTGAAGCGTGAGAGCCTCTTCGACACCTACGACCGAGCCTTCGCCGAGTTCTTCGAAGGGGTCGACCGGCAGTTCGATCTCACCGACGAACTGCTCTCCTGGTTGAGCGATCCCCAGCTCCCGCGCGACCTCACCGAGGCGGAGCGGCAGCAGATCCCCCACATGGATCTCGAGACCCTCTACGAGCAGTTTGAGAAGCGGCTCGCGGAGCAGAAGGAGCGGCACGATGGGGGCCGCCACTGGGTTGGGACGGGCGGCGTCTCACCCTTCGGCAACGGCGGCAGCAACCCGCAAGGCATTCGCGTTGGCGGCAGCGGGGGAGGCCGGACAGCGGTCAAGGTGGCTGGCGATCGGCGCTATCGCAACCTGCGCAGCGACATTGTCCTCGACACCCGCCAGATGGGGTCGGCGCTGCGACGGTTGCGTCGACTGAGCAGCGACGATCAGGCCCACGAACTCGACCTCGAGAAGACCATCGACCAGAGCGCCCGAAATGGCGGCGAGATCGAGATTGTGATGGGGCCGCCCCGCCGCAACCGGCTTCGCGTCCTGCTCCTGATGGATGTGGGCGGCTCGATGGATCCTCACGCAGCGCTCTGTGAGAAGCTCTTCTCTGCCGCGCACGCCTCGACCCACTTCAAGGCCTTCAAGCACTACTACTTCCACAACTGCCCCTACGACCGCCTCTACTCCGACATGTCGCAGCTCAAGGGGCGGCCGACAGCAGAGGTGCTGAAGGAGGTCGATGAGCGCTGGTGCGTCATCCTCGTCGGCGATGCCTACATGCACCCCTACGAGCTCACGCAGCGCGGCGGCATCATCAACTACGGTGCGCGGAATGAGGAGACTGGGTTGCAGTGGCTGCAGCGGCTGCGGCAGCGCTGCCCTGCCTCGGTCTGGCTCAACCCGGAGTCGGAACGGGTGTGGGGTGCGCCGACGATCAAGACCGTCCGGACGGTCTTCCCCATGTTCCCGCTGACGCTCGATGGCCTCACCGAGGCGGTCGACACGCTTCGCGGTGCCAAGCCGAACGTTGCGACGAAGGAGCAGCCGGTTGACCCGATGGCGGCCTTCCGCTCGCTCTAGGCGGCCGAGCTAGGTGAGCTCGAACTTGCCCGTCTCGACCAGCTCGCGCACCCGGTAGAGGAAGGCGTTGCCGGTCACGCCATCGATGATGCGATGGTCGTAGGTGAGCGTGAGGTACATCATCGGCCGGATGGAGATGACATCGCCCTGCTCGGTCTCTTTGACCATGGCCCGCTTGACGATCTCGCCCATGCGGAGGATGCCGGCCTGGGGCTGGTTGATGATGGCGGCACCGAAGAGGTTGCCCTTGCGGCCCGGGTTGCTGACCGTGAAGGTGCCGCCGGCGAGGTCGTCTGCGGTGATTTTCCGGTCGCGGGCCTTCTCTGCGAACTCTTTGACGGCCTTCGCGAGGCCGCCGACGGAGAGCTTGTCGGCGTCGCGGATGACGGGAACAACGAGGCCCTCTTCGGTCTCGACGGCAACGCCGAGGTTCACATGGCCGCGGAAGATTGTCTGGTCGATGCCGACGCTGGCGTTGAGGCTCTTGTACTCGCGGAGCGCGACGCAGGTGGCCTTGAGGACGAAGGCGAGGAGCGTGAGCGGGATGCCCTGCTTGGCGAGCGCATCCTTGTGCTTGAGGCGGAGCGCCGTGATGGCCGACATGTCGAGCTCGGCGACGCAGGGGACCTGCGGCGAGACATGCTTGGAGTAGACCATGTGCTCGGCGGTGATTCCGCGGCGCCGATTGAAGGGCACAGCCTCATCGTCGGGGCCGACCGTGATGACGGGCGGCTTGAAGTACTTCGTGCCGAGCGGTGCGCCATAGGCACCTGTGCGGGCTTCCGGTGCGGCTGCAGCAACCGGCGCAGCGACAGGCGCAGCCACGGGCGCGGGGGCTGCGACGGGCGCCGCGAGGGGCAGCGCAACAACGGGGCCAGCGACGGGCGCGGCGATGCCGTTTCCGAGGTCCCACGGCTGTGTTGTGGGGGCAGCGACGAGCGGCACAAAGGCAGCGGCGGGTGCGGCCGCAGCGGTGGGTGCGGGCGCAGGTGCAGCGGTGAGTGAGGGCGCAGCGATAGCCGCAGGTGCAGCGGCGGGCGCGGGTGCGGCAATAGGCGCGGGTGCGGCAGCAGCGACCGGCGCAGAGAGAGAGTCGGCCATGGAGAGGAGCGAGCCTCCGACCTTCACGGTCGTGCCCGGCTGCGCGAGGATGGCGGTCACATAGCCGTCCTTCGGCGCGGTAACCTCGGCGTTGGCTTTGTCGGTCTCGACCTCGACGAGGTTGCTGCCAGCCTTCACGAAGTCGCCGACGCTGACGAACCACTTCACGATGATCCCCTCGACGACGCTCTCGCCGAGCGCGGGCATGGGGATTGCCTCACCGGAGGCAGCGACGGGTGCTGCCGGCGCGGGGGATGCAACAGGAGCGGGCGCAGCAATGGGCGCCGGTGCTGCCACGGGCGCAGCGACGGGTGCGGGAGCAGCAACAGCGGGCGGCGGAGGGGGCGGGGCTACGACTGCACCGCCGGGGCTGCTCGAGAGGGCGAGGAGCGGCTCGCCGACCTGCACGGTCGCGCCGGGCTGGGCGAAGATCTGGGCCACAAAGCCATCCTCGGTTGCCGGCACTTCGGCGTTGGCCTTGTCGGTCTCGACCTCGACCAGCACATCGCCAGACTTCACCTGGTCGCCGACCTTCACGAACCACTTGACGATGATTCCCTCGACGACGCTCTCACCGAGCGCTGGCATCATGACGGACTTGGACATTGGGACGCTTTCCGGCGGAGAGGGTGTCGCACAGGGCGACGCAGATCCGGTCTGAACGCGGAGGCAACGCCGCTCAAACCGTGCCTTGCCGAGCATAGTTTTTGGAGGGGATTTCGCAAGTAGCGCGCGCCCGCCGACCGAGGTTCGGCGGAGTGCGGCTCCAGAGGCTTAGCGTGCAGTAACTTCAACCACCTCGCCGCCGACGCTGAGCACCACCCGCTCGCCGAGCGCGAGTGCTTCGCGCAGCTCAGGGTGGCTGCGGAGCAGGTCGAAGTAGGCCTGGCTCCATGCGACGATGCGGCGGTTGGGGCTTCTGTTGCCAAGGCCCGCCTCTACCCAGACCTCACCGCGGCGAGCGAAGGTGCGACCGCTCGCGAAGCGGCTGGAGGTAGAGCTCTCTGCGCGGAGGCTGGAGCGCGACCGGTTGCGGGCGAGCGAATCCTCGACCGCCTGTCTGCCAACCTCTGCGGCAGGCGCTGCGGCCTCCGCTTTGGCCTTGCGTGAGGCTCGGGGGGCCGCAGCAACCTCTCGACCGGCTGCGATGCGCGATGCGGCTCCGGGGCCAGCCTTTTGGTCCTCGTCTCTGGCAGCCTCCATCAAGCGCTCCGAACGGACCGCTCCGCGGATGTGATGGCGCATCGGCTCGAAGTCGGTCTCCTCCTCCTCTCCATCCCCTTCACCCCCTTCATCCTCTTCGCCCTGGCCTTCGGGCGTGACGAGGAAGCTGGTGTAGGGGGTCACAATGCCCCAGCGTGTGGCGACCTCGGTGACCGTGCGAACGCGCTCCGGTGTGGCGCCATCGATGCGGATGGTATCGAGCAGATCGGCGACATGGCGGGCGGCCCAGAGGTTGCCCACGAAGGCCGCGTTGGCGCTGTCGGTCGAGCTTCCGAACTCTGCGCCGAAGGAGGTGCGCACGCTCCCGCTCCGTGCCTGTCCGCGGAGCGTGACCTCCTGGCTCATGGGCGAGGAGAAGCGGCCGAAGACGGTGATAGGCCGGCCCGGGTAGAGGTCGGGGAGGATGCGGGGATGGAGGTCGGTGACCTGGTCGCCGAAGTCGAGCTGCAGCCCCGTGACGAGGGGCGAGGCGAGGCCTGCGACGAAGCCACCCACGATGTCGCTGATGTCTTCGGAGGGCCGCACATAGCCGCTCTCGCCGTCGCCGTTCCGCGCGATGCCGTCGAGCAGTCGGGTGTTCACATCGTAGCCGACGCCGAAGGAGAAGATGCGTCGGCTGGCTACGGGGCGGTCGTCGCGCTGCGTTCTGCTGCCCCTGGCCAGCTCGAGGAGGGCGTCGATGTCGCGTTCACCGCGCGTGGGCAGGCCATCGGTGACGAAGACGACGGCGTGGGGGCGGCCGTTCCGCGTGGGCTGCTCGAGGGCGACACGGAGCGCTGCCTCGATGTTGGTGTCGCCGTCAGCCACGAGCGCATCGACGAAGCGAAGCGCCGCGTCGCGGTTCTCGCGCGTGCCCGTGCGCGGCGTGGCGAAGAGCAGCTCGGTGTCGCGCGAGAAGGAGATGAGGTTGAAGGTGTCGCGCTCGCCGAGCGAGCCGATGGTCTGGCGGAGCATCGCCTGGGCCTGCGCCAGCTTGCCGCCCGACATGGAGCCGGAGCGGTCGATGATGATGGTCATCTGCCTGTCGAGCGCTCCTTCCCGGAGCAGGTCGCTGCTGGCCGAGAGGGTGGCCATGAAGTAGCCCTCGTCGCCCTCGTTTCCGTCGGGGTCGAAGGTGACGAGCGATAGCCCGAGGTCGTCGCCCGAGGTGGCGACGAGGAGGGCGATATCATCCCGTTGCGCCTTGGTCCGCTCGATCTTCACCTCGGCCTGGCGCCCGCTGATGCGTCGGGTTGGCTCGTCGTAGGGGGCCTGGATGGAGGTGATCTCGTTGCGGCTATCGATATCGGCCTCGAAGGAGAGGCGCTCAGCTGCGCCGACCTCCGAGCGGGAGATGGGGTAGTGGAGCTGGAGCAGGCCGTTCTTGTGGAGGTTGGGCATGGCAAACTCCACCTCGATGCGCTGCGTGCCGCGGGGTGGGATGGGGTAGATGGAGGCGGTGAAGAGGTCGCCATCGCTGGTCTCAAGCAGCGCCGGGTCGCGGAGGCGGCTGACGATGCTGTCGTAAACGGCGCGGGCCCGCTCACGGGGGAGCACCTCGCCCTTGATCCGCTTGCCATCCATCCACATCGCGAAGTCGGTGGTGGTCGCCCCCTTGGGGAGGGTGAAGTAGTAGATGGCCTCGAGTGCCGTGTCGGTCTCGTTGCGGAACTCATGGGTGACATGGGCGACCGTGAGGTCGTCGGTCACCTGGAAGTGGACCCGCTGCTCCGTCTGCCGGAGGGGCGTTGCACCCTCGCCGTTGGGCAGCAGGATGCCCTGGGCCGACGCGCTGCCGGTGGGCAGTGCGGCGAGCGCGAGCAGGCAGAGCATGAGGTGGAGGAGGCGGCGGCGGAGCAGTGTGGACGACATGGCAGGACTCCCTCAGACAGGCTGCGCAAAGGTGCAGCAGGAGAGAGAACGGTGCTTGTCGTCGGTCGGTGTAAACGAGGGCGCAAAAAGCGCGAAGGGCGCGATCTTTCGAACGCGCCCTCTGCCAAACCGGCTTCCTTTAGGGAGCGGGCTTGGTCATGAACTCGGCAATCTTGGCCTTGATGGCGTCGGGCGGGAGCGCGCCGCTCTGGAAGACGCCGTTGACGAACCAGCTCGGGGTGCCCTGCACGCCGAACTTCTGGCCCTCGGCCATCTCGTCCTTGACCTGCTGCGCGTAGGTTCCCTTGTCGAGAGCCTCCTTGAACTTGGCCATGTTGAGACCGAGCTCCTGCGCGTAGCCCTCGAGGTCGGGGCGGGTGAGAGCCTTCATGTTGGCAAACATCTTGTCGTGGTACTCCCAGAACTTGCCCTGAGCGTTGGCCGCAAGGCCGGCCTGCGCGGCGAGGTCGGCGTTCTTGTGGAAGGCGAGCGGGAACTGCTTGACGACGATGCGAACATTCGGGTCGCCCTTGATGGCCTCGTCGAGGTTGGTCGCGAAGCGCGAGCAGAAGGGGCACTCGAAGTCGGTGTAGGTGATGATCGTAACCTTGGCGTTTGCGGAGCCCTTGGCGGGCGCATTGCCGATGGGGATCTTGACGGCGGCCTTGGGCGCCTCGGGCTTGCCGGGGGTCGGGGCCGAGCCGGCCAGCATCTTGGCCTCACCCTTGTTCGCCGAAGCCTGAAGGGCGTCGTAGACGCCGGAGGCCGGCGTGCCAGCGGCAATCTTCGCCTTGGCGCGGGCGAGCTCCCGGTCGATGATCTCGATGAACTTGGGGGCGGGCTGGGCGCCGCGGAGGCGGAAGCCGTTGACGAAGAAGTGGGGGGTGCCACGGGCCGCGAGACGGGTCGCGAGGGCCTGGTCTTCCTTGATGGAGGCGGCGGCGCTTGGGGCGTTCATGTCGGCCTCGAACTTGGCCATGTTGAGGCCGAGCTCCTTGGCGTGGCCCTTGAGATCCTCAAGGCCGAGGGCCTGTTGGTTGGCGAACAACTTGTCGTGGAACTCCCAGAACTTGCCCTGGGCATGGGCGGCGAGACCGGCGCGGGCGGCGGGCTCAGCCTTGTCGTGGAAGGGGAGCGGGTTGTCCTTCCAGACGATGCGGAGGTCCTTGCCATACTTCGTCTGAAGCTCCTTGAGCGTTGCCTCGACGCGAGCGCAGAAGGGGCACTGGTACTCCGAGAAGATCACCAGGGTGACGGCGGCGGCGGGGTCGCCCTTGATGGGCGAGTCGCCAACCGGAACGAAGAGCTCGTCGGCCGGATCGGGGCCCGCGGGTGCGGCCGGCTTGGCCTCAGCAGCCTCAAGCTTGAAGTTGGCCTTCACGCGCTCGCCGAAGGCCTCACCGAGCTTCTTACCGCCCTTGGTGAGGGTCTCCATCTCCTTGATCTCGACGTCGATGATGGTCTTGAAGGCGTCAAAGGGCTGCGCGCCCGAGATGGCCTTGCCGTTGACGAGGAAGTGCGGGGTGCCCTTGACGCCCGCCTTGCCGGCGTCGGCAAGGTCCTTGGCGACCGCATCCTTGTAGGTGTTCT
>JBIIFW010000212.1:0-4841 GCA_044236985.1 Bradymonadia bacterium
TCCGTTTCCAGAATTGAGCGTCACGTTGGGCAGGCGCAGGGAGGCGGGTGGAGAGAATGGGGGAGTGTGGAAATGAATCTGGTGAACCGTCTTGGCACCCATGCAAAAACGAACGATGAGCCCAGAGCGCGAACGCGGACTGCCCATCGGGTCAGCCTGATTCTCGGCGTCGATTCAGTTGGAGCGGAAATGAACCTGTCACATCTCATGCGCCTCCTGGTTGCTGCAGTTTTGGTGCTCGGAGGCTGTTCAGACGAGGTCCCAACTCGGACTGCATCCGGTTCCGGCGGCGGCGCCTCTGCCGGCAGCCAGGGAGGAGCCTGTTATCCGAATGGGACTTGTAACGGCGTGCTCGATTGCATCGATGGTCGCTGCGAAGGTGCGAGCGCAGACACAGGAATTCAATGTAACGTGTTCACCGGCGAGGGCTGTGAAGACACGGGCACCGTCGACACGGGCTCCGACGACACGGGCTCCGTCGACACGAGAGGCTGCCCAGCCGGTTACGTCCGCATCGCGCCTGGCACCTTCACCATGGGTTCGCCCGACGCCGAAGAGGGTCGTGTCTCTGACGAAACCCAGCACAACGTCACCATCACGCGTGCCTTCTGCATGAAGGCGACGGAGGTAACGCAGGGCGAGTGGCAGGCTGAGATGGGGGATAACCCTTCATCGTTTCAGGAGTGCGGTCCCAACTGTCCTGTGGAGAAGGTGAGTTGGGACGATGCTGTCCTGTATGCAAACGCCTTGAGCCGGCGCGAGGGGTTACCGGAGTGCTACGCGGGTTCAACTTTCTCGGGTCTAGACTGCGGTGGTTACAGGCTGCCCACCGAGTCGGAGTGGGAGTATGCGGCGCGTGGCGGCACAACCACGGCCACCTATCTGGGCAACCTGAGCGGGACGGTCTCGGATTGTAGCACCGCACAGGCCAATCTGGACGGCATCGCCTGGTGGTGCGGGAACGCCGGCGGTCGCACGCAGGCGGTGGGCGGCAAGACCTCCAACGCCTTTGGCCTATGGGACATGCTGGGCAATGTGTGGGAGTGGACGGGCGACTTGGACGGCACCTACCCAGCCACGGTGACCGACCCTACGGGGCCTACGACAGGCTCCCTCCGGGTGTTTCGCGGTGGGGGTTGGAGCTACTTCGCTCGCACCGCACGCGCTGCGGATCGCGGAGGCAGCGGCACGCCCGACAATCGCGCCAACGATCTCGGCTTTCGCCTCGCGAGGACCGCACGGTAGGGGCGGTGCAGGGAACCCTTGACCCTTGAACCATTGTCAGCGACCCGCGTGCGCCGATGGACGAGATACGACCTGGCTACACCTATCGACCAACGCGGTTCCGAAGGTCGATAGAAGCCGGGCGCAACCAGCGCAGTCCCAGATTCTGCCTGGTTTTCTATCGACCAACGTTCGCCACCTAGTCTATCGCGCGGTCGATAGAGGGCGGCTGAACTTGCCATGAACGTCGACTTAGACGCGCGAACGGCAACAGGTAGATGCCATCAGCACCGGATTCGACCTTAGCGCCGCGCCTGCGCCGGGATTGGATGCGTCAGCCTCCCCGAACCCTTCCAGCCGGCAGGGCGTTTCGAGGGAGTCTGGCGACATTCGACCAGGCCTGCATTGACGGTAGGTCGTTGGCCGCCGAGAAGCGGACGCGTTGGGGGCGGCTGCACCGTCGGTGCGTTTCGTCTCCCATTCAATGAAAGCGGAGGGAAACATGTCAGTGCCGGAGCATCGTGTCGTTTATAAGATTCTCGTTTCGTGGGCGAAGCGGAAGCATGTTGGAACCTACCTCGAACTGACGAACGCCTACGCTGTCGAGACGGGCGTCGGTTTCGAGGCCCACGGCACCTGGGACGACCCGCTCGGCGCCATCAACAACATCGCGGTGCGGTGGGACGCGCCCGCAATCTCATCCCTGGTGGTGCTGCAAAGCACCTTCGAACCTGGCGGCGGATTCTGGGGCTGCGCAGCCAATGTTCCTGCCCGCCCGAAGGTGGAGGATGAGCGGCTCAAGGTGCTGAGCGAGATCCAGAAGGCGGTCCACGCCTACGCCTGGCCCGCCACCCTCGACGGCCCGTCCGTTCACTAGCGCCTAGCCCCCTACGGCCCGGTGCAGCCCGCTACCCCAGCTCCATCACGCCGCAGGCCTTGAGATAGGCCCAGGTCTCGTCGAGTTTGGTCAGGGGCGGCACGAAGATGACCGTGCCGTCGCGGCCGCGGGTGAGGAGTACGCGGTAGGCGTTGAGGCGCAGGCGGTGGGCGTCGCGGATGTGGCTCCCCTTCTTGTAGCCGCGGGCGTTGGCGGAGGACCAGTTGCCGGCGTCGCGGACGAAGTCGGTGCCCCAGCTCAGGAGGGCTGCGTCGAGCTCGAGCCCCTGCGCGGCGAACTCTGTGACCACCTCCTCGAGCTGCCTGCAGGAGACCGGGCTGCCGTCGCCGTCTACATACCAGGGCCCAACCTTGAGGTTCTTGGTCCACTGGTAGTCGTTTCGGACGCCAAAGTAGACGAGGTCTCGGTCGCGAGACGAGGCCACGAGCCCAAACCGGGCGCCGTCGTGTTCGGCGTAGCGCTCGCGGAGGTAGCCCTTTGCGACGCTCAGGTCGCGGGTCATGCGGAGGTGGAAGTCTTGCGCACGCAGGTTCACGGCGTGCTGTGCAGCGATGCTCGCCTGTCCGCGGAGCAGGGCGTCTACAAAGGGGTGGACGTCGTTGGCGCGGTGAAACCGAATCTCCGTGTCGAGCGACAGGCTCGTCGCGGGCAGGAAGGCAACGCTGCTGCCCTCGAAGACGCCGGCAAGCTGGGGCGGCCCATGCACCTCCCAGTCGCTCGTCTTGCCGCACTCCTCGACCGCCTTGCGCCAGAGCGTGAGGCCACCCTCCTCGCCGAGGTGGATTTCTTGGCCGGTGCCGATGAGGCCGACGACGGCGCACCAGTCGGGCACCCGATCGGCGAACTGGATGAAGAGCTCCGGCTCCGAGAGCGTCGTCTCGGTGTGGCCCTTCGAGATGACCATCTGGGCATCCCAGGCCCGCTGCGCCTCGTCGTAGATGAGCACATGCTCGGGTGGCACGGCAGCCCGCCGCCTGCTGTAGGCCTGCACGTAGCCCTTCACGTCGCGCACGAAGGTCTTGCCGTCGCCGCTGCCCTCCTTGCGCATCTGGTACTGCAGCACCTGCACGAGCGGGCCGTTGCCGGAAAGGAAGACGGCCGGCGCTGTGGGCTTCTGGCCGTCGGAGCGGGTCACGCTGAGCGTGTCGAGGTAGTCGGCGTGGGCGAGGCGAAGGCCGACAAGCGTCTTGCCGGCGCCTGGCACGCCGGTGACGAGGATGAGGCGGCGCTTCTTGGTCGCTGCCGCGCCGTGGATGATTTCCGAGATCTTCGCCATCGCGGGGTCGGTGGTGGCGCTCGACTTCCAGAGCTCGTTCATCTTGCGATGGACGAAGAGCTCCCGCGCGGCCTGCACGAGCGTCGGCAGCGGCCGATAGGCATGTTCGTCGAGGAAGGCCTCGGCCGTGAGCGGTTCGCCGTCGCGGGCATCCTTGAACTGGGCGATGACCTGGTCGACGGCGTCGGGGCCAACGACATGGACGCCGTCGAGGGTGCCGACGAAGCCGCGTGCGCGGGTGGGAACGACGACTGCGTAGACCTCTCGGT
The DNA here is from genome assembly GCA_044236985.1 of Bradymonadia bacterium. Taxonomy (GTDB): domain Bacteria; phylum Myxococcota_A; class Bradymonadia; order REDH01; family REDH01; genus CAIWGR01. Next base: position 3,668 of record JBIIFW010000212.1, read on the forward strand.
TGTGGCACTCGCGGTGGTAGGAGCGGAGGTCGCGTGCGTAGGCGGCGGCCTGGTCGAGGTCGGCCTGCGAGGGGGCCTCTTTGCCCTTGAGCTCGAGCACGATGACGGCGCTTCCGACCAGCAGGAGCACGTCGGGGCGCCGAAACTCGAGCGGCAGCTGGTACTCCAGAATGGCGCTGTACTCGGCTGCGTCCGGATGGGCCTGCAGCGACTCGCCGATCTCGCGCTGCAGTTTGGGGATGCTGTCGTCCCAGGCGCGGAGCTGCGAGGCATCGACGTCGGGGAGGAAGGCCTGCAGCTGGCCGCGGACGACGCGCGGCTCCGTTTCGCGGAAGATGGGGAAGTTGGAGCTCCAACCGTGACGTGCTTCTGACATGAGGTTCCCCGCGACTCGGACTCGCTCCAGGATGCACGGCCTGGCGGCCTCCGCAAGCTCAAACGTCTCATCGCCGGAGGTGGGCGGCTTGCTCGCCGTTGCCCCCAGCGCGGGGCTGCTCTAGGCCTGCGGAATCTCCTGTTTGAGGTTTGATGCGCGCCCCGATTGCCACCTCTCTCCTGTTGTTCGCGCTCGCCGCCTGTGGTCGGACGACGGCGCAGGCTGTCGTGGCCGATGGAGATGCCACTGATGCGCAGGCGGCGGATGCCGCATCAGACAGCACCGAAGCCGCGGCCGATACCGCTGCTGCCACCGATGCGGTGCCTGCGGATGCGGATGCTGACGTCGAAGCGGCAGACACGCGCCCGGCGGCGCCCGCGCCCCGCTTCGTGCTGGTTGCGACCCCGGACTGCCCCATGATGGGCAGCGCAGAGGCGCTTGCGCTCTCGGCGCCGGAGCAGGAGCTGGTGCTCGTGCAGACCAAGGTTTCCGACGAGTGCAGCGGCGCCGGCGGCGAGTACTTCATCGGCGCTGAGCAGGGTGGAGGAGGCGACCTCTGGCTGGGCGGCCACGCCTGCTACTTCCTCGATCCGCTGCTGCGCACGCCCTCTGCCCGCATCTGGTGGGGCGTGGCCCGCATTGTCCAGACGGCCGGACTGCGCGAGACCCCGATGGGCTGGTGCATCACCTCGCTGAGCGGTGACGAGCCGGTCCGCAGCGACAGCAATGTGTTGGCCTGGGCGCTCTACGAGAGCGAAGCGGAGGCCCGCGCTGCGCTGGCGGCCTTGGCGCCGTAGG
>JBIIFW010000124.1:0-7181 GCA_044236985.1 Bradymonadia bacterium
AACAACGCCGGCATCAAGGCCGAGGTGGGCAGCCGTGATGCGGCGCGGCTCGAGGCGGTAGCGCGGGCGCTCGTCGCCCGCATGAGCGCCCGCCCCTCCAACATCATCCCCGAGGCGCCCGAAGAGACCAGGAACCCGCCTTCACACGATGGAGGCCGCGGCGAGTCGCGCCCCATGCACGCCGCCGTCCCGACCCCCATGGTGCGAGAGCCGGCGCCCGATGCGCTGCTCTTTCGCTCTCCCGAGTTCGTAGCCCCGGCTCACGAGTCCTTCACCCCGCCGCCGGTCGCGCAGCAGCAGGCCTCTGCCGTGGAGGTTGGCATGTGGGCCAACGTTGCCGTCCTCGACGGCATCCAGCTCTCCATCCGGGGCGATGTCTACGGGCGCCTCGTCGCGACGCGTCGGCCGGAGGAGATCCTCCATGCCGTCCGTGCAGCGCTTGAGGCCGTCACCGATGGTCGCGTTCGGCAGTAGCAGCGCGATGGGTTAGGGGGCGGGCGCCGGCTCGAAGCAGAACTTCGGGCTACCAAGGTCCGCGCGGCAGACATACCCCTCGTCGCTCCGGCAGTCGTCGTCCGAACTGCACGGCTTCATGCATGCGCTCAATCCGCCAAAGTCGGCACAGACCGAATCGCTCGGACACTCCGACGATGAGGTGCAGTCATAGAGCGTGCAGTAGCCCGCCTCTGCCGTCGTGTCGCATACCTGGCCCACGCCGCACTCGGCAGAGGCCGTGCAGGCGTCACCAACCTCCGGCGTGCAGCCATAGAGAGCGAGCATCAGAGAGAGTGCGAACATCAGGCGACCCAACATGCCGTCCCCTTGCCCAATGTCAGATCAAACCGCAAGCGCCGCATTGACGGATGAGCCCAAATCTCGCAGACGGGAGGCTCTCTCTTGGGATGCTGATGACCCGAACCCCTCAACGCCTCCGCTGCCTCACGCTGCTGCTCTGCTGCGTCGTCGCAATGTTCACCGTGGCCTGTGGTGTGGAGCAGCCCGAGCGTCCCGCCGACACCTTTGCCTTCGCGCTAGGCTCCGATCCTGAGACCTTCGACCCCGGCTCCATGTCGGGTTCGGTGGAGGGCGATGTTGCCTACCAGCTCTTCGAAGGACTCCTTGCGCCTGCCGCCGACGACGGACCACCCGAACCGGGGGTCGCCGAGCGATATGTCCTCTCTGCCGATGGCCGCACCTACACCTTCCACCTCCGCCCCGACGCTCGCTGGTCGAACGGCGACCCACTCACCGCCGCCGACTTCGACTACGCGTGGCGCCGCGTCCTCAAACACGAGGTGGCGGCCGACTACATCAGCCTCTTCCGCCTGGTGCGCGGCGCCGCTGCCTACGAGGCCGACCCGACGAACGAGTCGCTGCTCGGGCTTCGGGTAGACGGCCCAACCATCTTCGTCGTCGAACTCGCCCAGCCCGTGGCCTACTTCCCCGAACTTGTCTCCTTTTATCCCATGTTCCCGGTCCATCGCGGCTCAATCGAGAAGTGGGGCCAGCAGGAGGCCTTCAAGCCAGAGCACATCGTCAGCAACGGCGCCTACAAGATGGAGGCCTACCTTCGGCGCCTCCGCATCGATGCCGCGCTCAACCCTCACTATTGGGGCCGCGCCGATGTTTCGATGAAGCGGCTCTCCATGCTCATCATCGAGGACGAGGCCGCACGCGTGAACGCCTTCGACGACGGCCGCCTCGACTGGGTCAACCAGCTCCCCAGCAACCAGATCCTCTCGCTCCGCACCCGCGACACCTTCCGCCGAACCGAGCTGCTCGGCACCTACTTTCTCCGCTTCAACGTCACCAAGCCACCCTTCAACGACCCCCGCGTCCGCCACGCACTCTCGTTCGCCGTCGACCGCGAACTCCTCTGCCGCTGCACCCTCTCTGACCTCTACAAGCCGGCCGCCGGCATGGTCCCCAGTCTGCCCGGTTACCCGGCCAGCGATGCTGGTCGGTACGACCCCGACGAGGCCCGGCGCCTCCTTGCGGCGGCTGGTTTCCCAGGCGGAAAGGGCTTTCCCACCGTCACCTACCTCTACAACACCAGCGAGAACCACAAGATCGTCGCGGAGGGGCTCCAGGACATCTGGAAGACCGAACTCGGCATCGAAGTGCAGCTCGTGAACCAGGAGTGGAAGGTCTATCTCGACGCCCTCAAGCGCCTCGATTTCGACATCGCCCGCGGCGGATGGATTGGCGACTATGTCGACCCCAACACCTTCCTCAACCTCTGGCGCACGGCAGACGAGAACAACCACACCGGCTGGTCAAACACTGAGTTCGATGGGCTCATCGACAAGGCCGCGCAGACGCCCGACCCCACCGCCCGCCTTGCCGTTCTACGCGACGCGGAGGCCATTCTTCTCCGTGAGCTCCCCGTGATGCCCATCTACAACTACGCCGAGTTCCACCTGCTGCAGGGCGACGTCGAGGGTTGGAAGCCCAACCTCCGCGATGTCCACCTCGCGCGCCACATCCGCAAACGGCCGCAGGCCGGGGCAGGGCGCTGAACATGCTCCGCTCCCTCGCCTCACGTCTGCTGCAGAACCTCGCAGTCCTCTTCGTGGTCCTCTCGCTCTCCTTCCTTGTCATGAAGCTGGCGCCGGGAAGCCCGCTGTCCAGAGACCGCGACCTGCCACCCGAGATCGAGGCCATGCTCGCCGAGCAGTATGGCCTCAACAAACCCCTCGCCGCGCAGTACTTCGACTACATCAGCCGGCTCGCCCAAGGCGACCTCGGGCCCTCCATCAAGCAAGAGGCGCCGGTCGCCGATATCCTCCTCGCCGCGCTCCCCTACTCGCTCATCACCGGCCTGCAGGCCATGGCCTTCGCGCTGATTGTCGGCATCCCCCTTGGAATTCTCGCCGCAATGCGCCCGCGTACCTTCTGGGACCATGCGACGATGGCCATTTCCACGCTCGCCATCTCGGTGCCCAACTTCGTGCTCGGGCCACTCCTGATTCTGGTCTTCGCCCTCGGCCTCGGCTGGACCCGTACAGGCGGCTGGGCCGGCTGGAGCGACTCGATTTTGCCGAGCATCAGCCTCGGCTGCTTCTACATGGCCTACATTTCCCGCCTTGCTCGCTCCGGCATGCTTGAGGTTTCGCGACTCGACCATGTCCGAACGGCGCGCGCCAAGGGTGCGAGCGAGACGCGCGTGGTTCTGGTCCACATCCTGCGCGCGGGACTGCTCCCGGTCGTCAGCTTCCTCGGCCCCGCCTTTGCAGCTGTTCTCACCGGCTCTGTCGTCGTCGAGCGGGTCTTCAATGTGCCAGGCATCGGCACCTTCTTCGTCGATGCGGCCTTCAATCGCGACTACTTCCTCGTCCTCGGAGCCATCCTCGTCTACTCGGTGCTCCTGGTCATGCTAAACCTCGCGGTAGACCTCGTCTATTCGGTCATTGATCCCCGCATCACCCTCGACGGGAAGCAGGCATGAGCGGCGCCGCGCAGTCTCAGCCCGAGTCGCCCTGGGCAGGCGCCTGGCGCGGCTTCAAGAAGAACCGGCTGGCCATGACCAGTCTGGTCTTCCTGCTGGTCGTCAGCCTGCTCGCCATCATGCAGCCGCTCGTCGAGCGGTATGTGACACGCTTCACCGTGGTGGAGAACCACCCGTGCCACCGCTACCTGCCGCCCGGCGCCCGCGGCATCCCGCGCGACAATTTCCTCCTGGCGCCGGTTGCGGACGCCGCCAGTGCGACCGCCGATCTCAACCAAGATGGACAATGGACAGCGATCGAACTCTCCGAGGCGCTCGCCCGTGAGGAGCTGGCTGCGCTCGATGACGACGGCGACGGTGAGCTCAATGCAGCCGAACTCGCCGCCGCGCCGCGCGCGCTCACGGCTCCAGCTGAGGCCGTCCTCAAGAGCCTCGACGAGGATGGCAGCGGAACGCTCAACCTCCGGGAGGCGCGCACCCTCATCGACCTCTTCCCTATCGGTGAGGCCACCGCCTGGACACGCCGTTTCGACACCGACTCCGACGGCAAACTCTCTGCCACCGAGTTCCCCGGCCTCCCGCGTCCGGCAACCTTCTGGGCCGGTACCGACAGCCTCGGCCGCGACCTGGCCATTCGCCTCGTCTATGGTGCCCGCATCAGCCTCATGGTCGGCCTGCTCGCAACCCTCGTCTCGCTTGTCATCGGGCTTATCTGGGGTGCTGTTGCCGGCTGGAACGGCGGGCGCATCGACGCGATCATGATGCGCATCGTCGATGTCCTCTACGGCCTTCCCTTCATGTTCCTCGTCATTCTGTTGATGGTTGTCTTCGGCCGCGACATCCGGCTGCTCTACATCGCTATCGGCGCCATGAGCTGGCTCACCATGGCCCGCATCGTCCGCGGTCAGGTGCTCGCTCTCCGCAACCTCGAGTATGTTCAGGCGGCCCGCGCTGTGGGAGCCTCCACCACCTCCATCCTCTTCAAACACCTGCTCCCCAATGCGCTCGGGCCCATTCTGGTCTACGCCACGCTGACGGTGCCGGAGGCGATGCTCACTGAGTCCTTCCTCTCCTTCCTCGGCCTCGGCGTTCAGGCGCCCTACACCTCCTGGGGTGCGCTCGCGAACGACGGCGCCCGCGCCGGCGTCATGGTGACCTATCCCTGGCTGCTGATCTTCCCAGGCTCCATTCTCACGCTCACGCTCTTTGCCCTCAATGTGGTGGGCGAGGCGCTCCGTGATGTCCTCGATCCCAGGTCGCAAAACGGCTAGAGGCGGGCCATGAGACAGTTACCCGCACGACCCGCACGCCTCGACTGCCCCGAAGATGTCCTGCACGAGTATGCCGACCCGCAGAAAGAGCATGACACCCGCACCGAGTTCGAGCGCGACCGCTCACGCGTGTTGCACGCGGAGTCCTTCCGTCGGCTGCAGGAAAAGACCCAGGTCTTCTACGGTGCGAAGGGGGCCAGCTACCGCACCCGCCTCACCCACTCGATGGAGGTGGCGCTGATCGCCAAGGCCATTGCCAGCAAGCTCGGCGCCAACACCGACCTCTGCGAGGCCATCGCCCTCTGTCACGACCTCGGCCATCCTCCCTTGGGCCACAACGGCGAGGCAGTCCTCAACGACTGTATGCGCGAGCACGGAGGCTTCGAAGGCAACGCCCAGACCCTCCGGATTGTCCGCTGCGTAGAGGTCAAAGGCTTCCGCTACGAGGGTCTCAACCTCACCTTCGCCACCCTCGATGGGATCCTCAAGTACAAGGTGCCCTATGCGGAGGCGCGCAGCCGCATGCCCCACGAGACCCTGCTGCAGCCCCGGTTCGACTCGCAGGAGAGCGCAGACCTGCTTGCCCCGGCCCATGCACCAAAGTGTGTCTACGACTCCGATTGGAGCTTCGCGCAGCGGGTGGCTACCGCCCGCGGGACCCTGGGCAGCGAGAGCTACGAGTGCCGTATCCTCAACCTGGCCGATGACATCGCCTACTGCGTCGCCGACCTTCAGGATGGACTCCGCATGGGCTTCCTCTCGGTGAACGACCTCCGTGCCACGGCACAAGGCGCCGGTTTCATCGAAGATGTGGTCCGCTTCCTCCGCCGCTCCGACCCAGCTTGGCAGGCCGACCGCGTGCAGGTGATCCTCGCCTCGGTCGTCTCGCTCCTTGACGACCTCCTCGCCAAGGGAGAGGCCCGCCGGCTACCGGGCACCAGCCGCCAGTTTCTCCGGCTCGCCTCCAGCAAAGAGCTCGCAAGCAAGCTGCATCGTGAGCTTGTCCACGCCGTCACCGCACGCCCGGGCGAACTGCCCGACCTCCCGACCGAGGCGCTCGCGAAGGTCGCGGTGCTCAAGGCGGTGACCCGGACGCAGATCCTCAAAGACCCGCGGCTCACCACCCTCGATGCAGCGGCCCGTCGGGTCGTCCGCCGGCTCTTCGAGGCCTTCGCAAACGACTTTGAACTCCTCCCCCGCGGCGTGAGCGAACGGGTCACCTCCGACGACTATCAGGGCGACGAGAAGCTCCGCCTCGTCTGCGACCATGTCGCCAGCCTCACCGATGAGGGCGCGCTCCGCCTCTACCGTCGCCTCTTCGAGCCGGGCTCACAGGGGCTGCTCGACTTCTTCGGGTGACCCGGACGACGCAGCTCTGTTGCAAAATGGAGCTAACGACTGGCGAAATGGCTCATGCGGCTGTGCGACGGAGCCGCTACTTGTCTCAGTCCATCCTCGGTGGCTAGAAGCCCCGGCAAAGAGCGGTGCTTGGCGCCGTCCTACCTCGGTATGCAGACATGAAAATCACCGCTCGTTCAGCCTTCGCCGTTGCGGCTGCCTGCCTGCTTCTTCCCTTTGTGGCCTGCACGGGCGGCGATGGCAGTGAAGCCGACGCCGGCCGCCCCGACATCTTCGGTGCCGACACCGACGACACGGGCGGCGCGGTCGAAGATACGGCAGTCGACTCCGGCGTCGGTGACACAGAGGCCGATTCGGTCGCCGACACAGACCCGACAGACACGGCGCTCGACACGACCACTGACACCGTTCCGGCCGACACCGCCGTCGATACCACGGCCGATACCAGCGGTCCCCCCATCTGCGGAAACGGCACCATCGAGGCCGGCGAGGCCTGCGACGACGGCAACCGTCTCGCGGGCGACGGCTGCTCCTTCAACTGCACCCTGGAGTGCGGCCCCGGCAACGACTCCGACTTCGATGGCATCTGCAACGCCAGCGATGTCTGCGCCGGCTTCGACGACAACCTCGACGTCAATGCGAACGGCATCCCCGATGGTTGCGAGGGCTCCCCGGAGCTCTGTGCCGACCTTATCGACAACGACCTCGATGGTGCCACCGATTGCGCCGATACCGAGTGCTCTTTGCTCCCCGTCTGTTCCGCCGTTCCCCCGACTGAAACCGACTGCAGCGACGGCATCGACAACGACCTGGACCGTTACGCCGACTGTCTGGACCTCGACTGCATCGGCGACCCCGCCTGCGGCGCTGCAGACGGCGCAGGCAGCTGCGCCAGCCCCCGCGTCATCACCGGCCCCGGCATCTACGACGGCTCTACCATCGGGCTCTCTGATGTCGTCCGTCCGGGCTGCGCGTTCGAGGCGGGTGGGGCTGACGAGGTCTTCACCTTTCGCCCTGCCACCGCGGGAGCCTGGTGCCTCTGGGTGACCGACGCCAACTTCGACACGGTTCTCAATGTCCGTCGCGGTTGCTCGAATGCCGGC
>JBIIFW010000104.1:0-7814 GCA_044236985.1 Bradymonadia bacterium
GGGTGAGCCTGCCGCGCAGCGGGGGGTGATCACGGCGCCGCTTCTCAAGCTCTCTGGCGGCGGCTGCCGCGTTGGGACCGAGGCCGAGGGCGCGCAGCGGGCAACGACGGGCTACCGTGTGATTGCGCAGTGGAAGTTCGATGGTGGCACGATCTGCAAGGTCGAGGCGACGCCGCTGACAGGTCGTCAGCATCAGATTCGGGTGCACCTGCGCTCGGTTGGGCTGCCGCTGTTGGGAGATCGGCGCTACGGGCCAGTCGCTCCGCTGCTGCAGGCGCCTCGGCTCGCGCTCCATGCTGCGAGCCTTCGGCTGCCGGCGCTTGGTGGGCATGCAGCGGTAACCGTCACCTGCGCGCTGGCGGAGGACCTGGCCGCGCTGGAGTCTGGGCTGGGCTCGACCGCCGATTAGAGCGTTCGCAACAGCCCCTCTGCCAGTTCGAGATGGGCAGTTGGCTGGAGCCCCTCGAGCGGCTGGTGGCTCACGACAATGGCCGTCCAGCCCTGCTCTTTGGTAAGGGATGCAATGAGTTCGACGGCGCGACGGGCGAGCTCGGGGGGCAGCGCAGTGACGGGTTCGTCGAGCAGAAGCAGCCCTTGGCAGGCCACGAGAGCGCGCAGGAGCGCGACGCGCTGGGCCTCGCCCGCCGAGAGTTGCCCGGTGCGGCGGGCCATGAGCGGGCCGAGTCCGAGGCGCTCGATGATGCTTGCCTCTCGTTCGGGGCTTTGCTGGCGGAAGCGGTAGGTGGCCTCGAGGTGGTCGCGGACAGTCCAACCCGGATGAAGCGATGAGGCCTGCGGCTGCCAGCCGACGCCGCGGAGGTGGCTCGGCACGAGCAGGCTGGGCCCGTCGGACCAGCGTTGGTCTCGCCAGGTGAGCCTGCCGGACTGCGGCGGGATGGCGCCGGCGAGGAGCGCGAGCAGGGTGGACTTGCCTGCGCCCGAGGGGCCGGTGAGAAGGGTTGCGCCCTGCCCGATGGTGGCGGCTGCCCGCAGCGCGCCGTGGCGAAATGTCGCACCGAGGGTGAGGTCGAGGTGGAGCATCAGCGGTCCCGCCGAAGGAGTGAGATTGGCAGAAGGAGCAGGCTGGAGGTGACGAGCACTGCGATGACGAGCTGGTCTGCGTCGGCGGTTCGGCCGGCGGCATTGGCTGCGTAGATGGCGACGGAGGCGGTCTCGGTGCGGCCTGGAATGGCGCCGGCGATCATCATGGTGATGCCGAACTCTCCAATGCCGCGGGCAAGCGCGAGGGCGGCGCCGGCGGTGAGGCCGGAGGCTGCGAGCGGTAGTCGAACCCGTAGCCATACCTGGCCGGGTGGCAGGCCGGCGGCGGCGGCGGCGCTCACGATGGCAGGTGGCGTCTGCTCGAAGGCGGCGAGGGCTGCGCGAAAGAGGAGGGGGAAGCCGGCGAGTGCAGCAGCAAGAACCGCGGCGGCGGGCGTGAAGAGCAGCTGGAGCCCGCCGAGCGGGCCGTCGTGGCCGAGTAGCCGGAGGAGCAGGTAGCCCACGGCGGTGGGCGGGACGACGAGCGGGAGGGTGAGGAGGGCTTCGAGGGTGGCGCGCCGTCCGCGCGTCTGGCCACTGGCCCATGCCGCGAGCGGGAGGGCGGCGAAGGCAGTGAGCAGCGTGCCAGCGCAGGCGAAGAGGAGCGAGAGCAGGAGCGGGGTCATGGCGGTGGCCCGAAGCCGGCCTCGGCGAGGCTGCTCTGGAACCAGGCGGCCTCGGTGAGCGCCTGCCAGCGGGCCGCCAGCGACGAGGTGGTAGCGCCGCAGACAATGCCGGTCGCGGGGAGCGAGGTTGTTTCGGAAGGGAGCTGCATACGGCGGCCTTCGGGCTGCGCGCGGAGGAGGGACCAAGCGCTCACGGCGGCATCAGCGGCGCCGCGGTCGACCCAGGCGGCGGCATCGGCGGCGCTGGCGGCGAAGACGAGTTTTGGGAGCAGTCGTGGCGCCTCGGGGAGCGAGCCGAGGTAGGCGCGTGCGAGCCTGCCGTAGGGGGCATGCTCGGGGTTGGCGATGGCGATGGTGATCACCGCGTCGGAGGCGAGCGTCGCGACCGTGGCGGGGAGCGTGAGGTGGGGTGCAACAGCGAGGGCGAGGTGGCCCGTGGCGAAGGGGCGGCGCGAGCCGTTGTCGCAACGGCCGGTCTGCAGCAGCCGGTCGAGCGTGGCGCTGTCGGCCGAGAGGAGGAGGTCGAAGGGGGCGCCGGCGAGGAGCTGGGTGGCGAGCTGGCCCGAGGGGCCGGCGACAACGGTCACAGGGGCGCCGAGGGCGGCGCTGAGCTGCGCCTTGTGCTGGTTGGCCCAGGGAGCGAGATCGGTTGCGACCGCGATGGTGAGCGCAGGGGCCTCTGCCGACGGCGCACAGGCAACGAAAGCCGTTGCGTAGAGGAGCAGGAGTGGGCGCATCGCCGTCGAAAGGAGGGAGAACTGTTTGGAGTTTGCTTGCATCTAAGAAGAGGTTGGCGCAAGAGGCCACCGTCTTGTTCAAGGTGGTTCATGTCGGTTCTCGGTCGCACGCTGTTGTTGTCTGTACTCTCTGTTGCGGCAGGCTGTGCCAAGTCGTCAGACCTGCCCGCCGCTGATGGCGAAGCGAGCGGTTCGGGCGCAGCGGGCTCTACCGCGACAGGTTCTGGTAGTGGCGCAGGTAACGATGCAATCGGCGACTCGGGCACGGGTTCGGGAAGCGGCGAAACGGGTGCAGGCTTAGGCAGCGGCACCCTCACAGAGGTAGAACATATGGAAGGCAGGATTGACCACACGGTGACGCGGCTCGATGGCAGGGAGACGAGCCTTCAGGACTACCGGGGCAAGGTGATGCTGGTGGTGAATGTGGCGAGCGAGTGCGGCCTCACGCCGCAGTACGAAGAGCTGCAGGCCCTCCACACAGCTTACGAGGCGCGCGGCCTCAAGGTGCTTGGCTTCCCCGCCAACGAGTTCGGTTCGCAGGAGCCCGGTACGAGCACGGATATCGCCACTTTCTGCTCGAGCCGTTACGGCGTGACCTTCGACATGTTCGACAAGATTGTGGTCAAGGGCCCGAAGATCGCGCCGCTCTACCGCACGCTCACGACCGAGTCTCCGGAGGCCTTCCAGGGCGATATCGCGTGGAACTTCGCCAAGTTCCTGGTCGATAAGAATGGCTTCGTCATCAACCGTTTCGCACCCACGACGCTGCCCATGAGCGCCGAGGTGACGGCGGCCATCGAGGCAGCGCTCACCGCGCCGTAGCGGCTTCGGCGGAGAGCCTGTCGAGGAGTTCGAGTAGCTCCGCAGGACTGTCGGAAGCAGCCATCAGGCCATCCTCGTGACCGCTCATGGCGGCTGCGAATGGAAGGTTGGTGGTGGTGGAGATGTGTGAAAGCGCCGCTGCCATCGCGGGCGTCCCGTAGGTGGCCGAGGCTGGGGTCATGGGCAGGGCCATGGCGCCGAAGCAGACGGCATTCCAGAGGGCCGGATGGTGGATGTGGCAGACGAAGGTAGCAACGCAGGCCTGGTAGATGGCCGCGTGGGTGAGAGATTCCGACGAGGGTTTGCTGGCGCCCTCGGACCAGAGCTCGTTGGTGGCGGGCGAGGCTGCGGTGACGGTCACCCAATGGAGGGCGGCGAGTGTGGAGAGGTGGCCCGTCTGGGTGGCGCTGACGAGGAAGGCTTCGGCCTCAAGTCGCCGGCTCACATTGCCGTAGCCGAGGCCTCCGTAGCGCGCGGGGTCGCGGCCAATCCAGCCTCGGGCGTGGAGCGCGTCGCGCAGGCTTGAGAGGATTTCGGTTGCGGCTGCATCGGGCGGCGGCGCGTCCCGGTGGTGGAGTTGAAACTGGATGACGCCGTCGGAGGCCACGCGTTGTTGCCCTGCGGTTGAAGAAGCGAGGCGTTCGGTCTAGCAGCCTGCGCAGAGCAACGGAACGCAGCGCGTGGAGGCAGCAATGAGGCAGTTTGGATTGGCGTTGATGATGATGGGACTGGTCGCGTGTGGCGCACCGACGCCGGCAGCAACGCCGGCAGCCGGCAGTGGCTCTGCAGAGGCCTTGCAGAAGGCGGCGCCAACGCTGGCAGCAGCAGCGCCCGCAGCAGCGGACGAGCCGACCTCGCAGCCCTCCGAAGGCTCCGCGGCGCCGGTGAAGGGGCTTGGTTTTGACCGGACGCCGCCCGATCAGGCAGCGGGCACGACGGAGCATTACGGATGGGCCTTCACGACGGCCGGACCGGCCATGCCCATCTCGACGGCCATCGAGGCCTGCGTCCCCTCCGGCAAGGTCTGCCGTATCGCCGCAAAGGTCTCGGGTGTCTGCCAGAACAAGGGTTGCTGGATGACGCTGACCGCGCCCGAGCTCAAGCAGGAGGTTCGGGTGAAGTTCAAGGACTACGCCTTCTTCATGCCCAAGAACGCCATGGGCGGGAAGGTGGACATCGAGGGCGTGCTCACCGAGCGAGAGATGTCGCAGGACGAGGCGCAGCACTATGCCGACGACGCGGCAAAGGCCGGCGAGGCACCCCGCAAGGTGACCGGGCCCGTGAAGACCTACCAGATCATGGCAACCGGCGCGGACCTCTCGCTCGTCAAGTAGGCAGCGCGTGGAGCGGAGCGCCGAAGAGCGCCGCGCCTTTGTACTGGCGCAGACGCGGCTGGCGCCTGTGCCCGGGCTGGAGGGTGTGCTGCTTCGGACTGCAGACGCGGCATTTCCGCTCTGGCATGAGGCGGCCGACTGGCTCAAGCGGGGCGAGCTGGCGCTGCCCTTCTGGGCCTTTCCTTGGGCTGGCGGCGTGGGGCTGGCGCATCATTTGCAGCTGCATCCGGAGCTGGTTGCAGGCAGAGATGTGACCGACGTGGCGAGCGGGAGCGGCCTTGTGGGCATTGTCGCGGCGAAGCTCGGGGCGCTGCAGGTGCACTGCCTCGACATCGATCCGATGGCGGCAGAGGCGGCAGCGCTGAATGCTGTGGCGAACGGTATTGAACTGGTAGCGGAGACGGCCGATGTGACGGCGCTCGCGCCGCGCGGCGGCCTCATCCTCGCGGGCGACATCTGTTACGAGGGGCCGATGGCCAGCGCGTTGCTGGCCTGGCTCCGGAGCTGTGCGGAGGCGGGCGCGGAGGTCCTGCTAGGCGATCCCGGCCGCCACTACCTCGATGCTTCCGGCATGGTCTGCGTGGGTCGCTACCTGCTTCCGTCGTCGCGTGAGTTGGAGGCCGGCGATGAGGCTGTCTGCTCGGTCTACCGGCTGGTCTGATCGGGGCGTGGCGCCCGCTTGCGGAAGAGCATGAGGTAGTTGAAGCCGCGGAGGAAGAAGTTGCCCTCGTCGGCGGCCTTGCGGAAGTTGCCCATCTCGAGCGTGCGGTTGTGGCGGGTGACGGCGATAACATCGATGGGGTCGAGGTACTGCCGCGCCGCCGCAAAGAGGTCGAAGCCGAGCGGCTGAAAGGGGCGGTCTTTCTTGAATACGTCGCAGACATAGATGGCTAGTACGCCGTCGTTTCGGAGCACCCGAACCGCTTCGTCGATCGCGAGCTTCATGGCGCGCTGGTAGCGGCCATCGCCCTTGAGCTTTCCGATGCAGCGGGGGTCGTCGGAGTAGTCGAGGTTGTCTGCGTAGGGCGGGTCCATGAAGACCAGGTCGACGGTCGCGTTCTTGAGCGGGATGCTCCGTGCGTCGGCCTGCTGGATGTCGGGGCGGGTGGGCGCGAGGTCGAAGCCAAGGCCGGTTCGGCCGGTGTCGCGGCAGACGTCAAGCGTGGTGCCGGAGCCACAGAAGGGGTCGAGGACGGTGGCGCCGGGCTCGGAGAAGCGCTGAATCACATTCCAGATGACGTAGGAGGGGGTTGCACCCTCGTAGGACTGGCTGCCCTGCTGCGTCTGTCCGTAGTGCTGCGACGGGTAGTCCCATAGGGTGGTGACCTGCTTGGAGAGCGGCGGCTTTTCGGGGCGGGTGTGGCTGGCGGCAACGGCGGGACGAGGCGGGCCGGGGGGCTGATAGCGGGGCCCGACGCCGACCGGAGCTCCATAGAAATCGGCATTGCGGGGAGCTGCGGGGCGCTTGGGACGCTGGGTCATGTGTGTTGGCCTGGGGGCGTCTCGGCTGCGTCGCCCGAGAACTGGAAGGGATTGAAGTTGGTGTTGGTGTCGAAGACATCGACGCCCTCGGCCCGCTTGAGTGCGCCGACGAGGAGATAGGTGAAGGGCGTCGCGAGGACCTCGATGGCGACCTTGAGGAAGTAGTTGTTGATGAGCACCGCGATAACATCCTCCATGGGCCAGACGCCCGCAGCGAAGCCTACAAGGCTCGGCAGGACGAGGAAGGCGAGGGGGTAGAAGATGACGCTGTCGACGGCCTCGCCGACGATGGTGCTTCCGACGGTGCGGGTCCAGAGGTGCTTGCCGCGGGTCATCACCTTCATCTTCGCTAGGATGAAGGAGTTGCAGAACTCGCCGATGAAGTAGGCGATCATGGAGGCGATAAGGACATAGGGGCTCTGGCCGAGGATGGTCTCGAAGGCGGCCTGGTGGGCGAAGCCAGGAGCCGGAGTGGCGTAGACGCAGAGCTGGAAGATGGCGGCAGCCAGGCCGACGCTGGCGAAGCCGAGCCAGATGACACGGCGCGAGGCCTTGTAGCCATAGACCTCGGTGAGGATGTCGCCGAAGATGTAGGAGACGGGGAAGACGAAGATGCCCACGCCGATGGTGTAGCCCATCAGGACGGTGGTCTTGGCAGCCACGAGGTTGGAGACGAGCAATGCCGTGATGAAGACGGCGGTGAGGAGGTCGAGGTAGCGTGTTGCCTTCATGAGGTGCGTCCGTCGGGGGAGGGTTGCCTCGTAGGATGAGCGCCGGAGGCGAGAAGGTCCGCGGCGAGGGCGGCGAGGGTGAGGCCGACGGCGCCGACGACCATGGCGGAGGTGCCAAATCCTGTTCGGCAGTCGAGACGGGCGGGCGCGCCGGCTGCGGGGGTGTCGCAGACCTCGCCCTCCGGCGTCGGATAGAGGGCCCGCTCTTGCGAGAAGACGGCGGCAATGCCCCAGGGCTGGCGGTCAGCGATGGCCCAGGCTTGACTGGTGCGGAGGTGGCGCCGGACCTCACGCAGGAGGGGATCGCCGGCGGTAGCGCCGAGGTCGCCGGAGGTGACAGCGGCCGGGTTCTTGCGGCCGCCTGCAGCGCCCGAGACGATGAGGGGCAGCGAGCGCGCGCGGCAGAGGTGAATGAGCAGGGCCTTCTCGCGGGCGTCATCGATGGCGTCGATGACGAGGTCGGGCGAAAGGCCGAGAATGGCCTCTGCGGTATCGGCAGCGAAGAAGTCGGCGATGACCTCAACGCTGCAGCCGGGCGCAATGGCGGCGACGCGATCGCGCATGGCCTCGACCTTCGGTCGCCCGTAGTTGCCCGTGACAGCGTGCACCTGCCGGTTGGTGTTGGTGACGCAGACCTCGTCGAGGTCGACCAGGATCAGGCGCCCGACGCCGGTTCGGGCCAGCGCCTCGACGGTCCACGAGCCAACGCCGCCGACGCCGATGACCATCACCGAAGCAGCGGCGATCCGGTCGGCCGCGGCGTTGCCGTAGAGTCGGCGGATGCCGCCGAGTCGTTCGTCGTGCTCGGGCTCGGTGTGGGTCATGGGGGAGGTTTGGGTTGGCGCTAGCGTCGGCGGGCCTTATGGCATAGTTGCGCCGATGACCAGAAACGCCCTCCCCGCGAGGGTGCAACCGACCGAGACGAGGGAGGCGCGATGAAGCCTTGTTGGAAATGGAGCCTCTTGCTTCTGCTGGCCGCCTGCGGAGACGACACGAAGTCGAGCAATGCAGGTGCAGACACGGGCGTCGAAGACAGCACGA